>JAYVRT010000353.1:0-6421 GCA_043776025.1 Archangiaceae bacterium
TTTCCCTGCGAAGGACCTCAGCCGTGCTCAACCTCGAAGTGATCAACCACCGTCAACCCCGCGAGATCAGATCGGTCTCAAACCGGTCGGCGTCCTAGCAGGCGCTAGCGCTGCCGTTCGAAGATCAGGTGCGAGCCGCCCTGCACCGGCAGTGGGCCGACGAAGCGCCAGCCCTCGGCGGCCATCTTGTTGAGGTCCTCCTCGTAGCCGCCGATGGTCATCGAGCCGCCGATGATCTTGTACTCGAGCCGCCCGCCGACCGGCTGGGCGCGGGCCTCGCCGACGACGTTGCGGACACACGCGCCGAAGAACGCGCCAAGGCAAACGGCGGCCGCGAGGGTGATTCCCTTTTTCATGTGCTGCTCCTTTTTGTCGCTGCTGCGGGTCAGACCTTGGGGGGTGGCACGGTGACCTTCACGTGCAGCTCGCGCAGCTGGCGCTCGTCGACATCGCCGGGCGCACCGGTCATCTGATCGGTGCCCTTCTGCGTCTTCGGGAAGGGGATCACGTCGCGCAGGTTCTCGGAGTTGGTCAGCAGCATCGCGAGGCGGTCCATCCCGATCGCGATCCCGCCGTGCGGCGGGGCCCCGAACTTGAGCGCGTTGAGGAGAAAGCCGAACTTCGACTGCGCCTCCTCTGCGCCGATGCCCAGCGCCTTGAAGACGCGCGCCTGAACGAGCGGATCATGCAGCCGGATCGAGCCACCGCCGATCTCGAAGCCATTGAGCACGCAGTCGTACCGGTGGCACATCACCTTGCCCGGGTCGGTCTCGAGGAACTCGACGCAGTTGTCGTGGGGCCGGGTGAAGGCGTGGTGGGCCGCGGCCCAGGTGTTGGTGTCCTCGTCGAACTCGAACAGCGGCGGGTTCACCACCCAGAGGAAGTTCCAGACGCCACCCGAGCCGTACTCGGGGACGAGCTTCACCTTCTTCGCCAGGTGCACCCGCAGGTTGGCCATCACCGTCTGCACCATCGACTCGCGGCCGAACTGGAACAGCAACAGGTCGCCCGGCTTGGCGCCGCAGCGGGCGTTGATCGCCTCTCGCAGCGCGGGGGAGATAGTCTTCGACAGCGGCGACTGGGTCCATTCCCCGGTCTCGCCGAGCTTGGCGCGCGCGAGGCCGGCCGCGCCCATGCCCTTGACGTACTCCTCGAGCTTGTCACTCTCGGCGCGGGACATCGCGTGCGCCGCGGGCAGCACCATCGCCTTGACGATGCCCTTCTTCTCCACCGCGTCGAAGATCATCGGCACGCCGCCGGCGGCGCCGTGCTCCTTGATCAGATCGGTGAGGATGACGTGCTCGAGGCCGAAGCGCAGGTCGGGCTTGTCGTTGCCGTACTTGTCCATCGACTCGTAGAAGTTCATCCGCCGGAAAGGGGTCGGCACCTCGATGCCGAGGATCTCCTTCCACAGCTTCTTGATCAGCCCCTCGATGATCCCAAAGACGTCGTCCTGGGAGACGAAGCTCATCTCGACGTCGATCTGGGTGAACTCAGGCTGGCGATCGATGCGCAGGTCTTCGTCGCGGAAGCACTTGACGATCTGGAAGTAGCGGTCGAAGCCGGCCACCATGAACAGCTGCTTATAGAGCTGCGGCGACTCGGCGAGCGCGTAGAACTTGCCGGCGTTGGCCCGCGAGGGGACGAGGAAGTTCCGGGCCCCGCCGGGGGTGTACTTGCCCATGAAGGGCGTCTCGAGCTCGAGGAAGCCGTTGTCCACCATGTACGACCGGGTGGCGGCGTTCATCTTTGAGCGGGTGATCAGCGCCCGCTGCAGCGGCTGACGGCGCAGGTCGATGTAGCGGTACTCGAGCCGCTTCTCCTCGGCGGTCTCGATCTTGTCCTTCACCTCGAAGGGCGGCGTCTCCGAACGGTTGAACACCGACGCCTGGAGCACCTCGATCTCCACCTCTCCGGTGGCGAGGTTGGGGTTGGTGGCGGAGACCAGCTTGTTGCCCTCTTTCTTCGAGGTCTGCTGGCCGCGGGCGCGCACCTTGCCGCGGATCCCGATCACCCACTCACTGCGCATCTGCTCCGCCAGGGTATGGGCGTCCTTCGACAGGTCGGGGTCGAAGACGATCTGGGTCAGGCCTTCGCGGTCGCGCAGGTCGATGAAGATCAGCTCGCCGTGGTCGCGCCGGAACTGAACCCACCCGAAGAGGACGACCTCTTTGCCGATGTCGCTGGCGCGCAAACCGCCGCAGGAATGGGTCCGCTTCAACTCTGTGATGAACTGGCTCATAGGGGCCGTGCAAGCTACCGGTGGGGGGCACCGACCGCAACGATTGGCGGCGGCACGTGTTAGAGATTTCGACGCATGATTTCACTGCTCCTGTTGACGACGGCGCTGTCTCAAACGCCGTCGGAGCAGGACGAGCCGCCGGCGCGCGACCTGACCTTCACCGTCGAGCTCACGGGCGGGCGCCAACTGGGCGCGTCGGGCTTCGTCGACTACGGCATCCTCCCCGAGGTCCTCTTCCTCAACGCCGGCTACAGCCTGCTCAAGACCCCGGCGCTCCCCGCCACCGAAACCTCACCCGCGCTCCCCACCGCGCCCACCCACGTCTTCTTCGCCGGGGCCGACTGGAGCATCGGCCGACACCTCACCCTCTCCGCCCTGCTGTCGGGCAGCCCGCGCGCCACCGACACCGTGGTGTTGAACCCCAGCGCGCCAGCGCTGCTCAAGGTCAGCATCGCCACCTTCCGCAGCAGCTTCGGGGGCTCGCTGATGGCCGCCTGGAACTCGGCGGGGATGTCGAAGGTCGAGTGGGTGCTCGACGCTGGCGGCTCGGTGACGGCCAACCGCATCGGCCGCGACCTCCACCTCGGGCTGCAGACCAACCGTGAGGTCGAGGACCCACTGGTCTCGGCGCGGGCGCTGCTCGGCCTCACCCTGACCTTCCTCGACAGCACCGACGTCTCGCTGCGGGGGGGCCTGACTGCCTACAGCTCCGATCCGCTCCAGGCGGGGAAGTTCGACCCCGGCCAACGGGAGGCGATCGCGAAGGTGGTGACCGCGAACGCCGGCCGCTTCACCACCGACGTCGAGGCGCTCGCCCGCGCCGCGGGGCAGTTCTCCTCACAGCTGGGCCGGGTCGACGCGCTCTCCGGCTACGCCTCGGCGCCGGTCTGGGTCGAGGCGAAGGTGCTGCTGGTTCACCGGTTCGGCGCCCGCTGGAGCGCCCAGCTCGGCTGGACCTTCGACCGCTACGTGCCCACCGCGGGGCACGCGAACATCCTCTCGAGCAAGGTGGCGGTGAAGTTGGGCGGCGCCTGGCGGCTCTGGGCCGGCGGAGCCATTCAGTTCGACGAGCCGTTGGATCAGCCGAGCCAGCGCACCGCCAGCGATCCCCAGCCGTCGATTTCCGGACTCGCCACGCTCGGTGCCGAGCTGACACTGTAGGATTCCCAACGCATGGGCGGGGAGCGGCAGATCGAGATGACCTGGCGCTGCAGCAGCTGCAGCGCGAAGAACCTTGGCCGCTTCAAGGTCTGTCAGAGCTGCCGCAACCCCAAAGATGGCTCGGAAGAATATGAGATGCCCGCCGATCCTTCGACGGCGGCGAGCGTCACCGAAGAGTCGCTGCTGCGGATGGCGCTTGCGGGGCCCGACTGGCGCTGCGCCTATTGCGGCAGCGATCAGCGGCGCAGCGACAAGGGGTGCGCCAGCTGCGGCGCTTCGGCGCTCGAAGGCGAGGAGGCCTCGGAGAAGGCACCACCGCCCGTGCGGCAGCCCGCGGCCAGCCGCCCAGCCCCTGCACCCACGGGGCGGCGCACCGGGCTCGGAACCTGGCTGGTGCTGTTCGTGCTCGGCAGCTGCTTCGCCTCCGCGGGCGTCTCGAGCGTGGTTCGCTGGAACCGCAACCGGCCGCGCGACCACGCCGCGGTGGTCAGCGACGTTCGCTGGGAGCGCACGATCGCCGTCGAGCGCTACCAGAGCCGCCCGCACGAGGGCTTCAAAGGCGAGCTGCCTGATGGCGCCTTCGACCTCGTCTCGCTCGGCCAGAAGCAGCACCACATCGAGCAGGTCTTCGATCACAACGAGACCGAGCATTACTCGATCGAGGTGCCCGACGGGTACCGCACCGAGTCGTACCAGGACCGCCAATCGTGTGGAGAGGACTGCACCACCCGGTCCCAGTCGTGCAGCGAGAAGTGCACCAGCAACAAGAACGGGTTCGCCAGCTGCAAGCAGGTCTGCTCCGGCGACGGGCGCAGCTGCACCACGAAGTACTGCAACGTCACCAAGACCCGGCAGATCGCCAAGACGCGCTCGGAGTCGCGCACCCGGCAGGTCCCCCGTTACCGCCCCGAGCCGCGCTTCGCCGAGGCGTTCTCCTACCGGCAGTGGGAATGGCTCCCGGCCCGAACCGTGGTCGCCAAGGGCACCGACGTCAACGTCCGCTGGCCCCAGACCAACGGGGGGCAGCCGTTGGCCGCGGGGGAGAAGGAACGGGAGCAGCGCAGCGAGTCGTACCGGGTGACGCTCCACTTCGATGACGTCTTCGTCAGCATCGCCCCGGCCGACGAGGCCGCGCTGGGGGCCTTCGCGCCCGGCACACCGCACGTGGTGCATACCGAGCGCGGCGGCTACCGGGTCGACGGCGTCGCGGTGACCCCTCTGCCTTGAGTAACAAGAAGCCGTGAGCGGGCGGGGAAGGCATAGTAAAAGCGAGCCATGAGATTCGCCTCGCTGTGCGGCGCCGCCGTCTTCCTCGCCGCCTGCGCACCGAACCCGCCGGCCCCGGTCTCCGTGATGGCGATCGTCCCGAGCCTCACCGGCACCTACGAGACCCGGCAGATCTCGCTGAGCACGATCACCTCGATCACCGCGCTCAGCGGCACCGTGGTCACCCTCGTCGGTGGGGCGGTGGTGACGATCGACCCCAATGATCCGGCCCAGAAGAGCGCGGTCACCGACGAGCAGATCGCGGCGGTGCTCCAATCGAACCGGGGCGGCGCGGTGCACGCAAACTTCATCGACAAGGGCGGTGTCCTCTGGCCCGCGGACTTCCATTCCTGGGCGATGGTCACCACCTACTTCAACTTCGAGCAGAGCTACCTCTACTACCAGAAGATCTACGACGGGGCGCCGACCGAGACGCTGCTGGGAACCCGGGTCCTCTACTGGGCCGACTTCAAGGACCTGGGCAGCGGCTCGGAGACGGCGGCCACCGACAATGCGTTCTGGTTCCAGCCGATCAAGAGCTTCATCCTCGTGCCCTTCGACAAGCTGCAGAAGGTGCCGTTCGTCTTCAACGTCGGGGTGATCGGCCACGAGTTCGCCCACCTCGTCTTCAACCAGAAGGTCTTCGCCAATGTCGCGCTGCCCGCGCCGCTGGGCAGCTGGACGCAGCGCCCGTTCAACCTGCTCAAGTCGATGGATGAAGGGCTCGCCGACTTCCACGGCTACGGAGTCACCGTCGTCGCCCCCGGCCCCGGGCCGCGCCCCAACTTCCTCTCGGCGTCGATCGCCGACAAGGCGGCGGTCGCTGCGCGCGACATGTCGGATGACAACCACTGCATGACGGAGGAACTGCGCGCCGCGTTCGAGAACTTCCAGAACGCCCAGTTCACCCAGGCCGGGCTCCAGTACAACGTCGGGACGCTGATCGCGACCGCGCTCTACCAGGCGGCGAACAAGAAGGGCGGCGGCGCACTGGAACAGATCCAGAAGGCGCTGATCGCCTCCTACGACGACACCACCAGCGCCTCGCCCGGGTTCAAGCAGGTGATCAACCTCAACCTGTCGAACCAGGAGAAGTTCACCCCGGAGAAGGTCGCCGACACCATCGCCAGCCACGTCACCGACCCCGAGCTGAAGAAGCTGGTGTGCAACCAACTGGTCGACCGGCTGCAGCTGATGTGCAACGGCTTTCCCTGCGATCCGTTGGGCGCGGGCGTCCTGTTCAGCCCGCTGGAGCACTGCCCGGCGGCCACCACCCGCGGCACGACCCCCTGCAAGGCGCTGCCGCCGCGGACGAAATGAGAGCCCTCTTCCTCGTGATGCTGCTGGCAGTCCCGCTCGCGCACGCCCAGAAGAAGGGCAGCGACGAGGGCGCGATCCCCTACCCCGAGGACGAGGAGGCCGACGAGCGCAACCGGCGCGAGCTGCCGAAGAAGTCCGACGCGTCGCCCAACGTCCGCGAAGAGACCCAGGTCGAGTCCGACGAGCGCGAACAGTCGCTGGCGCACCTCGATGATCCCAGCCGCGGCCTTGGCCTCGAGATGCTGATCGGGCTGATGCTCCTCGACTCCACCCGAGGGGCGCCGGTGGATCCCCAGCTGATGGGTGGGCTGCGCTTCACCTGGGAATGGAGCCGCACCCTCTTCGGCGACGAGTTTCTCCGCGAGTTCTTCTTCGCCGACGTCACCTGGAGCCGCACCCAGAACAGCTACGGCACCGTCGAGGTCAACTCCA
>JAYVRT010000354.1:0-1992 GCA_043776025.1 Archangiaceae bacterium
GCGATCGCGGTGGCGAGCGCGCGCGCCCCCATGCGATCGGCGATGGTGAGCATCTCCCGCGACTGGAACACCAGCAGATCGGTGAACTTGAACTGGCCCGAGCCCTTGGGCGCTGACCCACGGATCGCTTCCTCCAGCTTCCAGCGGATGATCGAGAGGACGTCGGGCCGGACCTCGCGCTGGAGCTTCACCGGCTGCCCCGGCACCTGTTTGCGGACCAGGTCTGCGATCTGCGAGGGCAGCGCGCGGAGCACCACCTCGACCAATGCGTTGCGTTCTTTCCCAAGCACCGCTGCGAGCCGCACCGGGTCGGCGGAGGCGAGCTGGCGGCGGCGGGCGGTGACCAGGCGCTTGATCTCCTGCACCAGGAAGGGAATCCGTTTGTCGCGGGGGATCTGCAGCAGCAGATTCGCCCGGTGCTTGAGCAGCTCGGCCTCTTCGTCGGGCAGGTGATCGAACGCGTCGACGGACTCCGCCCCGCCGAACGTCACGGTGGTCAACAGCAGCATCGTCTGCCGCTTCGAGAGGGAGGCGAAATACTGTTCCACGACACCGCCTTGGAAGCCTTAGGTCAGCCCTCAGCGTTGGTCTTGGTGCGAGGAGGAGGCCGGCTGCCGTTGCTCGCCGGCTTCCGGGTGAACGCGAACACCGTCAAGCCGACCATGGCGAGGATCAACATCGCCCCGACCGCGACCATCACCTTGAACGAGTCGGCGCTCCCCTTGCTCATCTGGAAGCCCATCACCGACACCAGCCGGTTGCCGGGGTCGGCCTCGTCCTCGGGCGCGGCGGCAGGCGTCATCAGCACCTTGATCGATTCCTTGCGCAGCTCGGGCACGGCGGTGGTGACGAAGTCCTTCACCTCGCTGATGTCGACCGGCGGCTTCATGTCGGCCCCGACGCGGTACTTGATGAACACCGAGGCCGAGGGCATCGGCTTCTTGTCCGGCTGGGTGAGATCGTTGACCTCGGGGATCATCACGATGCAGCGGGCCTCGAGCACCCCGGGGATCCGGTTGAGCGCGTTGGAGATCTCTCCGCCGAGCGCCTCGATGAACATCGCCCGCTCTTCGGTGGCGGTGGGGATCATCCCCTTCATCTTCTTGAACACGCCCAGGCCATCGGCCTTCGGGCGGGGCAGCGCGTAGTCACGCAGCGCCTGCGCCGCGGTGGCGACGTCGGCCTTGGCGACGCTGATGATGTACTTCGGCTCGTTGCCGCCCTCTTCCTTCAGCTTCTTCGCGTCGATGCCCTTGCGCTGGAGCAGCACGTAGATGTCGTTCGCGTCGTCCTCGGTGAGGTCGTGCTGGAGCTCGACGCTGCAGGCCGAGAGCACCAGCGCCAACGACGCGCCGAGCAGTCGCAAAGGTCTAAGGGACATGAGGGCCAAAGGGTACTACGTCCGCCGCGGGCCCACCTAACGCGAAACGGGCGACCTCCGCCTACCGGAGAGCCGCCCGTCGCTTCGAAGCCGGCGCTTGACCCTTTAGACCTGGGTCTTGAGCGTGTCCTTCAGGCCGCTGGTGGCCTTCTCGACGATCTTCGAGGTGAGGTCGAGCTCCTGCGAGTACTTGTACATGCCCGCCTGGAGCGACAGCAGCTCGCCGTTGGAGAAGTTCTTCCCGCCCAGCCCGCCGTTGATCAGCTTGTCGAGCGAGGCCTGGCCCTTCTCCATGTTGCCCATCATCCCCATCAGCATGTTGGAGCCCTTGCTGACCTCGGACTTCTGAGCGACCGGATCCATCGCCTTGGGGCTGCTCGCCTTGTTGTCGACGCCCGCGCTGTTGACCTTGTTCAGGCCGGCCTTCTCGGTCTTGTTGATCTGCTCGATCTGCCGGGCCGCGTCGACCTTGTGGGCCGCCTGAACGTGACCGACGCCCTGTGCTTTCTGGCTCGGGTCAACGCCCTGCGATTTCATCGCCTGGTCGAACTTGCTCGGGGCCTGCTTGGCTACCTGATTGGCGCCCTGATCCTGCACCTTCTGCTGGGCGA
>JAYVRT010000355.1:0-6414 GCA_043776025.1 Archangiaceae bacterium
GAAGGGCAGCGGGTGGCGCTCAAGTCCCGGCTGACGCTGCAGCAGCTCGACGTGCTCCAGGACATGGTCTCGGCGGTCGAGATCCCCGGGCAGATGGCCGAGGGCATCGAGCTGCTCGCCGAGGCGCTCGAGCGCGAGCTGCTGATTCAGGTGGTGAAGCTGCCTGACTACGTGCCCACCAAGTACTTTTCACAGCGCTCGATCGTCAAGGCGCTCTGGGCGCTGAAGGCAGTGGTGGTGCGCGACAAGATCCTCCGCCGACCCGAGCGGCGGCTCGTCGCCCAGCCCGACGACCTGGCGATGCTCCGCTACTTCTTCCTCCTCGGGGGGCCGCCGCCCGCCGAGCTGGAACAGCTGCTCAAAGGGGTCGCCGACCCCCGCGAGCGCGCCCAGCTGGAGATCATCCGCGTCGAGCACAAGGCGTTCGACGACGCGCTGGCGAAGATCGAGCCCAACCTCGACGGCGGCGTCGAGCGTGAGGCCTCCGAGCTGGCGATGAAGGAAGACGTCGCCGCCGCCGAGGCCTCCACCCGGTCGTGGAACCCGGCGGTGGGCAGCACCGTGTCCCGTTCGCTGCGGGAGAAGCTCGTGCCCGGCCCCCGCCACCGTGAGAACCGGGTGCCGCTGGTCAACGCCGCGCTCAACCTCGTCGGGGGCATGGAGCAGCGGCTGCAGCGGGGCATGGCGGGGCAGGGCGAAGGCCGAGGGGGCGTGGCGCTGCTCGGCTCGTTCGGCGACGTCGTCGAGCTGACGCGCAGCGTCCCCGAGCTGGGGGTGCGGCTGCCGGTGCTGGCGCGCAACATCAGCGAGTTCTGCAAGCAGGCGGCGCAGATGATCGCGCTCTCCGCCGAGGGCACCGAGTACGACGACGCGCTCAAGCTCGAGGGGCTCACCGGCCTGGCGGCCAACCTCTCGGAGGAGCTGTCACGCATCGTCGAGCTGCTGCAGACCGTCGGCGTCTGGGCACCGGAAGCAGTCGCCGACGGCCGGGCGCTGGTCCAGCAGTCGCGCGAGCGGGTGGCGGTCGCGCTGCGGCGCCGCGCCTCGCGCACCTTCCAGGCCTCGCGCACGCGCAAGGGAGATCCCCTCGATGCGCTGGCGATCGACTCCCGCCGTCTGCGCGAGCTGGAGCAGGCGCTGGTCGAGCTCTCTCCGATGCAGCGGGGCCTGCGGCAGGAACTGCTCTCGCCGCTGGGCGACGGCTACGCCCGCGACGTGATCGCCACCGCTCCCTTCACCCGGCTGGAGCAGCTGGCGCGGGCGATCACCACCGTCGTCGACAACCTGCGCCGCGAAGGCTGCGCGATCGAGCCGACGCTGCTCGCCAGCCGGAAGACGCTGGAAGATCGAATCTCCGCCTACGCCCAGTCGCTCGCGAAGTCCTCCCCGGTGCAGCACCCCGACGTGCAGCAGGTGATGGGTGGCGAGGCGTACCTCATCTACCGGCAGCAGCTCGCGGCCAACGCCCCCGACGGCGAGCTCACCGCGCTCCAGGCGCTGGAGTCGCTGGTCGGGCCCGCGGCGCCAAAGGGCCAGCGCTTCTTCGGGCCGGCGGTGCGCGATCTGCTCTCCACCGCCGAGCTGACCTCGCTCGCCAACCGGATCCGCTTTCTGCGCAGCTGGCTCTCCCAGCTGCTCGGCTCGCTGCCCGCCCCCGAGGAGATGACCGGGCGCGGCGAGGCCGACAAGGCGTTCGACAAGCTGGTGAAGAGCCGCTTCCCGATGCTGGCGACCAAGGAGGGCGAGCTGGTGCGCCTGCAGGCCGGCGTCGGCCGCCTCGTTGAGGAAGCAGGCGAGCGGGGCGACTCGGCCCGCAAGCTCGACAGTGCGCTCCGGGGCATCGCCGAGGACTTCGCCAGCTTCTCCAAGCGGCTGCTCGAGGCACGCGCCGCCAAGGCTTGAAGCGAGGTAGCGGATGCTGGCCCCAGCGCTCAATCAGATCCGCCAGCGGCTCGACGCGCTGAAGTCGGGCCAGGTGCAGGAGCCGGGGCTCTTCGAGCGGGCGCGGGCGCTGTTCGATCGTGAGGAAGGCAGCCCGCTGCAGATGCTCCACGCCCTCGACCGCGACTTCGATCGCGCCGGGATTCACACCGCCGCCGACGCCAAGCTGCTGCGCGAGCTGGGCAAGCTCAAGGGACGCCTGGGGGGACTGTGCGAGGGGCTCACCGGGCGCGCCGAGGTGGCGCTGGGCGAGTTCGACGCCGCGCTGCGCAAGGCCGAACGGCTGCTGGGCGCGGGCGCGCTGCCGCCGGGGACCGCCACCGCGCTCGAGGTCGACTTCATCCGCCTCGCTCGGGCGGCGAAGGTGGCCGACCTCTTTTACCTCCCGCCCGAGACCGCCGCCGCGGCGCCCTTCGAGCTCTACGGCAGCCCCCAGAGCGAGGCCCACCCGCCGGCGAGCGCGCGGATCGCGGTCGCCCAGTTCTGGGCGCGGCGGGCCCAGGCGAACGTCAACGACGTCGCGGCGAAGCGGCGCGACCTCGATCTCGCCCACGAGCTGTTGCTGCGGGTCGGCGCCAACGCCAAGGCTGACCGCGATCGGCTGCGGCAGATGCGAATGGACGTCGCCGCCGCGCGTGAGCGGGTGAGGGCGTCGCCGGTGGTGCGCTCGCTGCAGGACCTGGTGCGGCACGTGCGGCACACCGCCCGCCGCGATCCCCGCACCGCCTACCGGTCGCTCAAGGCGCTGTACGAGCGGGCGACCGAGGCGGGTGACACCGAGCTGGCGCAGGTGGCCCGAGCCGCGGTGGGCGCGATGTTGCCCTCTGCCGACGAGGTGAAGCCGCTGGTTGAGCAGTCGCGGCTGAAGCAGACGCTGGGGTGGAAGGAGCCCAGGGCCCTCGCCGACGGGGTGGAGAAGCTCGAGAAGCTCCCCGCGGGAGGGAAGCCCGGCAGCGACCACGCCGGCGATGTCCTCGCCCAGCTGGCGTTCGATCTCGACGAGGAGAAGCTGGAGGCGCTCGAGCTCGCCTCCGGCTGCGCCCGGTTCTTCGACGTCGAAGACACGCTCACCGAAGAGCTGGTCGAGGCGGAGCTGAGCGAGACCCGCCCGGTGCAGCGCCGGGTCAACCACCCGACGCAGACGATGTCCTACGAGTTCACCAACAGCCTCGACGAGCTCCACAACTTCGTCATCCACAGCCCGAGGATGCTGCTCTACGACCTCGCGTCGAGCCGGCAGACGGTCCGGGCCTACCTCGAGGAAGAGCCGCCCCCGAAGTCGAAGCGGATCAAGAAGACCGCGGTGAGGGTCTACGTGCTCGACGCCTCGGGTTCGATGCACGGCCCCCGCGCCCGCTTCCGGGACGCGATCCTGATCGCCGAGCTCAACGCGCTGCGGGTCAAGGCCCACCAGGGCGTCGACTTCGACCCGCTCTACTTCTCCTTCTTCAACGACTCTCCGACCGAGCTGGCGCGGATCGACAATGGCCCCGAGGCCACCCGGCAGATCGAGAAGCTGTTCCGCCACTCGCCCGCCGAAGGGCAGACCGACATCTCCCTGGCGCTGATGTCGTCGTTCGAGTCGATTCGCGCGGCGCAGGGAAAGGACCCGTACCTGGCGCGCGCGACGGTGGTGCTGGTCACCGACGGCGAAGACGCGGTGGATCTCGAGTTGATCCGCAAGACCCGCAAGCCCTTCGAGGGCCTCGACATCTCGCTCTCCTTCATCTCGCTCGGAGAGGAGAACACCGACCTGCGCTCGCTGGTGCTCGAGCAGCGCAACGCCGGCAGCCGCGCCTTCTACCACCACCTCGCCGACGTCGAGATCGGCGTCGCTCGCACCGAGTTCGACTCCACCTGGCGCACGTTGCTGCCCGCCGACGTCGCCGCGTCTGCCGGGGCGCTCGAGGCGCTGCTGCCCCACCTCGAGGCGCTGGAGCAGATCGCCGGCGGCCGCCCCGCGGTGCTGCCCACTCGGGCCGACGGCCAGTTCGACGCGATGTTCCCCCCGCCCGGCGGGGTCGCCGCTGCCCAGGGGCCGTTGGCGGCGCGGCTCGCCGACATCCTCGACGCGGTCGGCGAGGCAGCGTCGCTGGCCTCCGCGGACTCCCGCGGCTCGGAGAGCGTGACCCTGCTCAACCACCTGCTCGCGCTCTACGGCATCCCGGTGCCCAAGTACCTGGCTGCCGTCGAGGCCCCGGCGCCGACGGTGAAGGTCGCGCTCGAGCGGGTGCGGCTGCTGTGCAAGCCCTTCGGGTAACGTCGGCCGCGGCGGCGCCCGGTTTTCGCGTTACGCTTTGGTGCAAGCGTGTTCGGGTTTCTCAAACGGAAGAAGAAGGCCCCCGAGCCGCAGGATCCGCTCGCGGTCTACGACGGGTTCATCGAGTCCCTCGAGCGCCAGGGCGCAGAGGTGCGCAAGTCGGCGGCGACCCTGCTCGCGTTGCGGGGAGACCTGACCCGTGACGTGCAGAAGTACGAAGCGCGGGCGAAGGACCTGAGCGCCCGGGTCCGGGTGGCCGAGGCCAAGGGCGACCTGCCCGCGACGCGGACGCTGCGGCGCGATCTCGAGGAAGCGACGGGGATGCGCGAGCAGTCGGAGAAGGCGCTGGTCGAGGCCAACGAAGACGCCCAGCTGTTGCTCGAGGCGGCGGCGGACAGCGCGAAGCGGGTGGCCGAGCTGAAGAGCGAGCGGCAGAGCGCCCGGGCCCGGCTGGCGACCGGTCAGGTGGTGAGCGCCGCGCTGCGGCAACAGGTCGAGCAGTTCGACAAGGTGCTGGCGCTCGAGGCGGCCCGCGAAGGCGTGGAGCGGGCGAGGGCGCTCGCCGACATCTACCGCGAAGACGCCGACAAGAAGCGCCTGCCCCCGCTGCCCGACGGCTCGTCCTAGCGAGCGGGCCGGTACTTGCGCATCAGCTCGAGGTAGACCTGCGTCGAGTGCGCGATCCACTCCACCTCTGACGGCTTCACCGCGCGGACCCGCTTCGCCGGCGCGCCGACGATGAAGCTGCCGGCCTCGAACTTCTTGTTCGGTGTCAGCAGCGAGCCGGCGGCGACGAAGCACCCGTCGCCCAGCTCGACGTGGTCGAGGAGGATCGAGCCCATGCCCACCAGGCAGCGGCTGCCGACGGTGCACCCGTGGAGGATCGCGCGGTGGCCGACGGTGCAGTCGGTGCCGACGGTGGTGTTCGACGAGCCGAGCGTCGCGTGGGCGACGGCTCCGTCCTGGAAGTTGGTGCGCGCGCCGAAGCGGATCCACCCGTTGTCACCCCGCAGCACCGCGGTGGGCCAGATCGACACCTCCTCGGCGAGCTCGACGTCGCCCAACAGCTGCGCCGAGCCGTGGACGAACGCCAGCGGGTGCACCTTCGGGGTCATGCCGTCGTAGGTCTGGCTTGCCATGGCGGTCGATTACCCCCACCCGCGGGCCCAAGTCGACCGCGCGCGCAAAACACGGCCCGGTCGCCACGGGAATCTCCTAGTCTTCCCGCCATGTCCCGCGCCGGTTGGTCGTTCGTCTTCGCCCTCGCCCCCCTGCTGGCCTTTGCCCAAGGCACTCCCCCAATCGACGATCAGCAGCCCCGGGTGATCGTCGTCCCCGTCCCCTCAGAGGCGACGCCCGACGCCGGAGTGGCGCAGGCCCCGCCGCCTCCTCCCGCGCCGCCCCCGGAGCCGATCAACAACATCCCGCCGCCGCCTCCGACTCCGACGCCCGGCCCGGCGCCGGCCGATCACACCGTCAACGCCCAGCCCGATCGGCCGGTGAACCCTCCGCCGGAGCAGCCGCAGCCGCTGGTCCCCACTGAGAACTTGAACCCGAACCCCGACGGGGGGCCGGTGCCGGTGGGCGCGATGCTCGACGGCCATCCCCGCGAAGGCTCCTTCCTCTCCGGGCCCGGCAGCTTCTTCTTCGTGATGCACCACACCCTGATGGGCAGCCTCGGGGTGCTGGCGACCCAGATGGTCCCCCGGGCGATCCGCGGGCTGCGCACGGTGAGCACGATGTACCCGCCCTATGACGCGTTCAGCGACGACGCGCGCATCGCCTACCTCGTCGGCGCGCTCGTCGGCGCGGGCGTCGGGTTCGCGTCCTCCGCCGCGTGGCAGTTCTTCAACTGGATGAACTACACCACCGCCACCTTCGGGCTGATCAACTCGGTCGTCGGCGCGATGTTCTTCATCGGCGCGACCAACCTCTTCACCCAGGACGCGACGCCGATCAGCTGGATGGGCCTGGTCGGCGCCCTCAGCGGCGCCTGGCTCACCGCGATCATCGGTGGCGGAGACATGGCGCTGAACAAGGGCATCCTGATCACCACCGGCGCGGTCTGGGCGACGCTCTACGCCGCGTGCATCCTCGGGATCTTCATGTGCATAAACATATAGCGTTTGACTAGATGTCCAAACATCTCCAGCATTCAATAAAGTACCACTTGCATTTGCACCAGTATAATAATTGCCTATTGCTAATGATGG
>JAYVRT010000356.1:0-6408 GCA_043776025.1 Archangiaceae bacterium
CTTGGGGCCGCGGCCGACGAGGGGAACCTCCTCTACGCCACCTTCCTTTCCTTCAACGCGGCGAAGGTCGGCCCCGACTTCCGCGCGGCCTTCGAGTCCGCGGTGGAGCGCAGCGACCTCACCCGCTTCTTCGTCCACCCGCCGGCGGCGCCGATGCCCCAGCTGTTGCCGCCGGTGCTCGCCACGGGGATGGCGGAGCCCCCGCGCCTGCCGCGGCCCGCTCCGCTCGCCATGCCGCGCGAGCTGGTCCTCGCCTACGACGCCGCCGTCGAAGACCACCGCGCGGTCGCCGAGCGGCTCCAGGTGAAGCTCCACTCACTCGGGTACCGGATCGCGCTCAAGGCGCTGACTCGCTCCGCGCTGCGCAGCGACGGGGCCGGGCATGACCTGGCGCTCCAATCGGTGCTGGTTCCGCCGGTGCCCACGCTCGCCATCGCGCTCGCCCTCGAGCTCGGCGGCCGCCACGACCAGCTTCCGGCACAGCTCGCGGTGCTGGGCGCGATCGCCGAAGAAAAGGGCCGCGCCCGCGCCGCCCAGGCACTCGCTGAGCGGATCTGGCTCGAGCTGCCGCTGATCCCGCTCTACGCCCAGGGCCTGGGCCTGCAGTCCTCTGCCCAGGTGCAGAACCTGAAGACCGACGCCTTCGGCCTCCCGCTGCTCGACGCGGTCTTCCTCGGGCAGGACTGATGCGGCTGCGGACCACCCTCGCGCTGGCGTTCATCGCCCTCTCGCTGCTGCAGGTCGCGGCGGTGGTGCCGATCGCGCTGCGGAACATCTCTGGGCTGCTCCAGCGCCAGCACGAGGCGCGCATCGACCAGGAGATGATCGCCGTCGATGCCACCGTGCAGCGGCTGGGGGCCGACGTTCAGCGGGCGATGGACGAGCTCGCGTCCAGCCCCGCCCTCGAGGACGTGGCCCGCGACGCCGCGAAGACGCCGCCGCCGCCCGCGCTGACCTCGGCCGCCGCCTCGCTGATGACACCCCGGGGCCTGACCGTGCTCAGCCTCTTCGACGCCGACGGGCGGACGCTGTCGTCGGGGCACCTGCCTGCTCGCCTGGGCGACCCGGACGAGGCGCTCTTCGTCACCACCCGCACCTTGCGGTTGCTCGCCTCGGTGCAGGCCGAGCTCCGCGACGAGAGCGGCCTCCACACCCGCCCCGCCCTCGTCTCCTCGCGGGTCATCGACTACGGCGACACCCGGCTTTGGGCCGTCGGCGGCAACCTGCTCGACGATCGCCTCGCCCAGCAACTGGCGCGCCTCACGGGTGCCCGGGTCGAGGTCTTCAGCGGCGGCGAACGCGTGGCCAGCGCCGGCGAGGCGCTCGAGCCCACCACCCCGCGCACCGTGGCCTTCGCGCCGGTGGCCGAGGTCCGGCTGTTCTTCTCCCGCGCGGATCTGATCGCCACCCGGCAGAGCGTGCTCCGCGCCTTCATCGCCCTCGCCGCGCTCGGCCTGCTGCTGTCGGTCGCGATCGGCTTCATCCTCGCCCGCCGCGTCACCCGGCCGGTCGAGGCGCTGACCGAGGCCGCCGGGCGAATCGCCGCCGGCGAGCCGGGGGTCCGCGTCGACGAGCGCGCCTCGGGAGAGCTCAAGGCCCTGGTGCAGACCTTCAACAAGATGACCGTCGATCTCAAGGCCACGACCGACAAGCTGCTGGCGAGCGAACGCATCGCCGCCTGGCAAGAGGTCGCGCGGCGGGTCGCCCACGAGATCAAGAACCCTCTGACGCCAATCCGGATGTCGCTCGAGACGTTGATCGCCGCCAGCGACAAGGACTCCGCTCGCTTCCAGGCGCTCTTCAAGGAGAGCGCGGGTGCGGTGCTGGAGGAGGTCGATCGGCTCACGCGGATCGTCAACGAGTTCTCCCGCTTCGCCCGCTTGCCCCACCCGACGCTCGCTCCGGTGGACCTCGGCGAGCTGTGCACCCAGCTGCTGGCTCTCCACACGCCCCACCCGGTAGCGGGGGAAGGCAGCCCGCTCATCACCTACCAGCCGAAGCTTCAGCCAGGGCTCGTCGTCCAGGCCGACCGGGACCAGCTGACCCAGGTGCTGGTGAACCTGGTGAAGAATGCCGAGGAGGCGATGACCGCCACCGGCAAGGGCGGCGCGGTCCGGGTGACGGTCCGCGCGCAGGGCGCCGACGCGATCATCGAAGTCGAAGACGAAGGGCCAGGAATTCCAGTGGAGCTGAAGGCCCGGCTGTTCGAGCCCTACGTCACCACCAAGCCCGCGGGCACCGGCCTGGGGCTCGCGATCGCCGCGCGCATCATCCAGGAACACAACGGGCGCCTCGAAGCCGGCGGTGAAACCGGTCGAGGCGCCCTGTTCTCCATCAGCCTGCCTCGGCTGTCAGAGCGTTAGCTTTCTCACTTGAAGGGCTTGTGTTCGGCCAGCGGATCCGGCGCGGGCTGCCCCGGGCCCTGCTTGGCGTCGAACAGGGGAATCGGGTCCTGGGGCAGCGCTGTCCTCGGGTCGTACCCGGTGCCCTTGACCAAATCCGGCTGTCCCGGCGCGGGGTTGTTCATCAGCGCAGCGGAGGTCGTGCTCCCAACCGCTTGCTGCCCCTGAGGGTCGTCGAGGCCAACGCCGCAGCCGCTGAGGGCCGCCACTGCCAATAAACCAACAATCATCGCCTTCATGGTGCACCCCTTCTGCAACCTCGATGCCGTGTTCTTCATCGTCGCCTCACTCATCGCCGTCGTCCCCGTCAGGACCTTCATCATCCCCATGGGCGACCTCTTTGAGCTGCGCCTCTGCGTTGACGATCTGCGAAAGCCGCGACCGCTTCATCTTGAGCAGCCGGGCGGCCTCACTGATGTTGCCCTTGGCCTCCAGCAGCGCTCGGCGGATGCACTGCATCTCGATTTCGTGGCGCAGGTCCTTGAGGCTGATGCCCCGCTGCCGCGCCAGCTCGTAGTAGTCCGGCGCCCCATCGGAGGTGGGCACGGTGAACAACGCCGGCCCGACCGCCACCGCGCCGACTGGGGCCGGGGGAGCCACCGCGGGCATCGCCGCCATCGCCATCGGAAGCGGCGCCACGACCGGCAGCGGGACGCCGTCCATCAGCGCCCGCAGCTCGCTGACGTGACTAAAGGACTCGGGGCCAATCACGCCGCCCTCGGCGAAGATCGCCGCCGCCGAGAGCACGTTCTCCAGCTCGCGCACGTTGCCCGGCCAGGGGTGGCGGGCCAGCAGCGCCAGCGCTTCGTCCGACAGCCGCTTCACCGGCTCGCCGCGCTCGTCCGCGCACTTGGTGAGGAAGTGGGCAGACAGCTGGGCGAGATCCTCGGGCCGCTCGCGCAGCGAGGGCAGCTCGAGGGTGACCCCCTTGAGGCGGTAGTAGAGGTCCGCACGGAAGCGCCCCTGGGCGATCAGCGCCTCGAGGTCGCGGTTGGTGGCGCAGATGACGCGGACGTCGACCTTCAGCGTCTTGGTGCCACCGACCCGTTCGAACTCGCGCTCCTGGAGCACCCGCAGCAGCGCCACCTGGCACTTGGGGCTGATGTCGCCGATCTCGTCGAGGAACAGCGTCCCGCCGTCGGCGAGCTCGAAGCGGCCCTTGCGCTCTCGCACCGCGCCGGTGAACGCGCCTTTCTCATGTCCGAACAGCTCGGAGAGCAGCAGCTCCTCGACCATCGCGGCGCAGTTGACCTTCACCAGCGGCATCGCGCGCCGCGGCGAGAGCAGATGAAGGGCCTCGGCGAGCAGCTCCTTGCCGGTGCCGCTCTCACCACGGACGAGGACGATCGCGTTGCTGCGGCCGATCGGCTCGACCTGCTTGATGATCCGCTGCAGCGCCGCCGAGCGCCCGACCAGGCCGTGGGTCTTGTCCACGGTGCGGGGGGCGAACGACGCGCGGGGCAACCGCAGCTCGGGCTCGAGCACCGAGAGCAGCTCGGCGCGGCGGGGCACCGAGAGGAACGCCGAGCGGCGCACCGGCGGCACCCGCTGCACCAGCTCGTCCATCAGCCGGCCGGCGCGGGCGAACTCGGCCTGCGCTCCGCTGACGTCGCTGGCCGCCAGCTTCAGCCGGCCCATCAGGTGGTAGACGCGGAAGGGGCCTTCGAGATCCGGCTTGCCCAGCAGGGTGTCCTTGGCGCGGGCCGCGGCACGGCCCGCCCCGTGGAGATCTCCCAACGCCAGCGCCAGCTCGCCGCGGATCAGCTCGACTTCGACCGCCGCGGCAGGAACCTGGGCGCTGCCCTTGTCGACGCAGCGGCGCGACAGCTCAGCCGACGCCTGGGCCTTCTCGCCAGCACCCAGGTGCGCCCGGGCCTTGAGCGCGGCGCACAGCGCGGCGAACCCGTCGTTGCCCACGCCTTCAAACTTCGATCGCGCGGCGTCGATCGAACGGATCGCCTCGAGCCAGTCGCGGCGATCGAGGGCCACCGCGCCGAGGTTCAGCAGCGCGCTCGCCTCGAGGTAGAGGTCGCCCAGCTCGGTGGAGAGCTTGAGCGCGTGCTCCGACAGCTCGATGGCGCGCTCGATGTCGCCGAGGAAGTGGTGAAGCCGGGCGAGGTTGCTCGCCGCGTGCGCGACCTCCTTCGCCCCGCCGAAGCGGCTGAAGGCCTGGAGCGCGCGGGTGAGGTGCTCGAGCGCGGGCTCGAAGTCGCCGCTCTCGGCGTAGAGGCTGCCGAGGTTGGCGAGCGCCTGGCCGTGGGCCGGGCGGTGCGAAGGAAGGGTCGACTGGTAGCAGGCGATTGCCTTCTCCCGGTCTCCAAGCTTGTGGGCGGCGACGCCCTGGTTCAGCCGCGCCAGCGCCTGCAGCTGTCCCAGGCCTGCCTGCTCAGCGGCGGCGACATTCTCAGCGAACATCGCCTCGGCCTTCGCGGCCTCGCCCTGCATCAGCAACGCCTTGCCCATCACGTTGCGCAGCGAGATCTGCAGTGAAGGGGACTTCGCGTCGCTCAGCGCGGCGCGGCAAAGCGTCAGCGCTTCGGCTGGCTGGCCGCGGATCATCTTCATCTCCGCGCCGAGCGCCTGTGCCTCGACCCGGGTCTGGGCGTCTTCGCCCGCGCGGGCCAGCGTCAGCTCGGCGAGGCGGAACCGGCCGAGCTTGACCAGGTTCTTCGCCGCCAGCAGCGCCCGCTGCGCGGAGATCGCCGGGTCACGGACCCGCGCCGACTGCACGTAAGCCCGGGCTGCGCCGCGGTAGTTGCCCATCGCCTGAAGGACCGCCGCGTGGCGTTCCTGCACCTGGGCCTGCTCCGCGCCCTTGAGCAGCAGGGCCGCCCGCGCGTAGAGCTCGGAGGCGTCTTCGTGGGCGCCCCGCGCCGCGAGCGAATCGGCCGCGGCGACCGCGGCCGCCGCCCCTTCTTCGGCCCCGACGTCGAGCAGCAGTTCAGCCGCGGTGCCGACCTCGCCGGCCTCCGCCATCGCCAGCCCCAGCGCCCGCTTGAGTGCCCGGGTCCGCTCGGCGCCGAGGCTCGAGGAGAAGGCGAGCTTCTCCGCCTCGCGGGCGAAGCGGTACACCGGCTCGCCATCGAGCACCCGCACCGTCACCACGTGGCTGCGCACCAGCGCGTCGAGGGTCGCGGCGGCGTCGAGGGTGAGGCCCGCCTGCTTCAGCGTCCCCGCCACCTGCGGCAGGTGCAGCGCGTCCCGCGAACAGGCCAGGGTCTCGAGCACGCTGCGTTCGACCTGGGTCAGCCGTTCGACCCGGCGCAGGAAGAAGTCCACCGGCGCCGCGAGCGGGCGTTCGAGCAGCTCGCCGAGCGCCTCGGGGTTGCCGCCGGTGGCATCGAGCAGCCGCTGGGCGACGTCGGTGCGGCCAAGGAAGCTGCGGATGCCTTCGAGGTCCAGCCCACCCAGCGAGATGCTGCGGGCGGTGACCTTGGTGACGATCTCCTCGAGCGCCGCCGGCAGCTTGCCGTCGTCGCGGAAGGAGAGGACGAACAGCCCACCGGCGCGCGAGGCCGGCGTGGCGCACACCGCGGCGAGGTAGCGCAGCAGCTCGAGCGACGCCTTGTCCGCCACCTCGAGGTCGGGAAGGAGAAACGCAGGCGCGTTGCGGCCGGCGAGCGCGAACAGCTCGCTGACACCGTCGTAGAGCGACAGGCGGCGGTCTTCCATGACCGTGTTGCCGTTGGCGTTGCGCAGCGGTGAGACGGCCCGCAGCACCTCGTTGAGGCGGGGCTCAGGCACTCCCGACTGCTCCAGCCACGAGCCGAGCTCGCTGACCATCGGCTGAAACAAACCAAAGCTCTTACGGGCGTCGCGACCCGAGGCGCCCTCGAACACCGCGGCGCCCCGCTTGAGCAGCGCCGCCCGCAGCTGACCGAAGAGGTGGCTCTTGCCGACCCCCGCCGGCCCACGGACGAAGACGAAGCGCGGGCGGGCGGTGGACTTGGACTCCTCGTGCTCGCGCAGCAGCAGCGCGAGCTCGGCTTCGCGGCCGCTCGCCTCG
>JAYVRT010000357.1:0-6404 GCA_043776025.1 Archangiaceae bacterium
CGGCTACTCGGCTACTCGGCTACTCGGCTACTCGGCTACTCGGCTACTCGGCTACTCGGCTACTCGGCTACTCGGCTACTCGGTTGCCGAAGGCCAGACCACCTGGCCACCGGGGTGGGTCAACGCGCCAAGAAGCCTGGGGTCAACCCGGTGCGGCGGAGCCCGTCGCTGCGAGGGCGGCGATCGGATCTTCGCGGAGCCCCGTCATCGCCAGCTTGTCGAGGCGGGCGTGGCGGTACACCTCGAGCATCCGCTCCTGCCCGAGGCGCCAGACGCTGAGCATCGTGCAGCCGCCGCTGAAGCTGCAGGCGCTGTGGTCGAGATCGTTCTTGTCGGTGCAGAGGTTGAGCTTCACCGGCCCCTCGACCGCCTCGATCACGTCGAGGAAGGTGATCTCGCTCGCTGGCCGGCCGAGGCTGTAGCCACCGTGCGCTCCGCGCATCGAACCCGCGAGCTTGCCCTTCACCAGGCGCTTGAAGATCTTCGCGAGGAAGTCCTGAGGCACGTCCATTCGGGTCGCGATCTCGCGAAAGGGGATCACCGCGCCGACCGGCTGGGAGGCGAGGAACAGCATCGCCCTCAGGCCGTATTCGATGCGCCGGGAGATCTGGAGTGGATGCTGCACCGGGCCAATGTGTCAGAGGGCCTGCCCTCTCGCAACTCAACCGCCAAACCCGGCTACCAGCGGATCTCCCTGGCCGTGGCGGGGCCAACTCGGACATCGCCCAGTTTCGTCAAGGGTTTGCCCGCCCCCGGCCCGGTCGGAATCTCGCCCACCATCACCTCCGCCGAAGTCTGAGGGTACCGCGGCGCAAGGCCGGGCTCCGCGAGCCCGTCGGGGACAAGCGCGTGACCCTGGGGGTCGTACTTGTCCTTCGCCCCCAGGCAATGCAGCACCTCGTGGGCGATGGCGGTGAGCTCGAGCGCGAGCTCCCCTTCCTCCAGCGGGCCCTCGACCATTCCGATCCGGCCACCTGCCTCGGCGACACCTTCGACCACCCCTCCGCCTCCTGGCCGCAGGATCACGTAGAGGGTCGCGTCTGTGGGCGCGTGGGGTGCGAGCTTCGCGTCGATCGCCTCGAGGGCCGCGCTGAAGCCGAGCGACTCGCGGGCACGGTCGGTCAGGGCCTCCGCCTTGCCCGGCGCCACCGGCAGCGCAGCCACCTGGGCGACACCGTCGAGCGTGAGCGTCACCATCGGCACCGGGGAAGCCGGCCGGTACCGCTCCCACTCGCGGCCGAACCAGCCCTGCAGCAGGTCGAGGCCGGTCGCCCAACGGGCCCGGGCCGCCTCGGAGACCGGCCGGTCGGCCACCAACACCACCGACACCGCCACCGTCCGAATCCATTGGGTGCGGGCGTCAAGCCGCCGGTTGCGCAGCGTCCCAAAGGCGGCGACCCCGCCGAGCACCACCAGCAACACCGCCACCCGCGCGTTGCGAAACCGCCTCCGGCGCCCTTGCTTCAAGCGGCACGAGGAACAGCGCGGGCCCGACAGCAGGCAGGCCGCGCAGATCGTCGCCCGGCACTCAGGGCACTGGCCCTCGGAGTCGAGCACCGGGTGGGTCGCGCAGCGCGCCGTCGCCCGGGCAGGTCCCGCCGTCGCCATCGCCTCAAACCCGGCCTCGCCGAGCGCCGTCACCAGCCGCTGCGCCGCAGCCTCGTCGAGCGCCGCGGGGAGCCCCGGGCGCGCCAACAACAGCCCGCGGGCCTCGGTGGGACCGATCGCCAGCTCCCGCGCCACCGCGAGCGCCCCCTTTCCCAGGCCAGCGGTTTTCAACGGCCGCGCCTGGATGCTCACCCGCATCGCCATTTTGGGTCTAACTTCGCACGCACCCCGCCGATGATCGATCTCCACTCCCACACCACCGCGTCCGACGGCCAGTACTCACCCGAAGAGCTGCTTCAGCTCGCGGCCGATGCCGGCGTCACCACCCTCGCGGTCACCGATCACGACACCGTGGCCGGGCTCGCCGCCTGCGCGGCCGCCGCGAAGGGACACGCGATCCGTCTCGTCCCGGGGATCGAGGTCTCGGCCTTCGTCGGCCCGAAGGAGGTCCATATCCTTGGGCACTTCGTCGACGCCAAAGAGGCCCGGCTCGGCCGGTTCGCCGACGCGCTCCGCGGGGAGCGCGAAAAGCGGATGGAGCTGATGGTGGGGAAGATGAAGGCGCTCGGCTTCCCGGTGACATTGGAGCACGTGCGTACCGTGGCCGGTGACGCCCACCTCGGCCGCCCTCACCTGGCGCGGGTGCTGGTCGAGGGCCATTGGTGCACCTCGGTGAAGGAGGCCTTCGATCGCTTCCTCGGTGACGGCAAGCCGGCGGCGGTCCCCCGCTTTGTGGTCACGGTCGAAGACGCGATCGTCCTGATCCGCGGCGCCGGCGGCACCGCGACGCTGGCCCACCCCGGCGTCTCGCGGGTGCTGCAGTTCGAGCTCGAGCAGATGAAGAAGGCGGGCCTTTCGGGGATCGAGGCCGAGCACTCGGACCATGCCCCGAGCCAGCGACAGAAGTTCCTCGGGTGGGCCGCCCAGCTGGATCTGATCCCCACCAGCGGCAGCGACTTCCACGGCGAGAAGGTCGCCCCCGACCGCCACCTCGGCACCGCCTCGATGAGCCCTGAGCTGTTCGCCGCGCTCGAAAACAGGAGGCCCTGAATGACCGCCGACCCGAACAACTGGGGCAAGTGCAACATCTGTAAGAAACCGATCGCCTTCGGAGCGACCTACTTCAAGTGCACCGTCTCCACCTGCAACCGCAAGAGCTTCCAGCTCTACTTCTGCAGCGACGGTTGTTGGGACGCCCACAACCCGGACTTCAACCACCGCAACCCCGGCTACACCGAGCACGTCGCGCCGCCCAGGCCCTGACGGCGCCTACTTCTTCTTCTTCGGCCCCCACAGGTCGCCGTCGATCGTCGTCTTGCGCACCGTGGTGTCGAGCTCGATCTGGTGGCGTGAGGCCGCTTCGAGGCTGCCGACCGAGCGCTCGACCACGTCGACCGAGTTCTTCCCCTCGACGAGCTTCAGCGTGGTCTCGAAGTGCCCCTTCGCGTCGGTCGCCACCATGTGGCCCTCGACCGAGACCCGGGCCCCCGGCTCGGCGTTACCGACCACCAGCAGCTTCGCCTTGTTCACCACCGTTCGCCCGGGGAGCGCGACGTGGAGCAGCAGGCTGGTGGGGATCGCCACCGGCTCCGTCGGGGCCTGGCCCGGCCGGACGATCGACTGCTGCCCGGCCCGGACGATCACCACCCGGCCCTTGCCGAGGAACTCCACCGCGCCTTCCTCCGTGCCGACCGCCACGGTGCCGTTGCCGTTGCTGGCGATGGTGAAGACGCCACCGTCGGTGGTGGCGACCGCGTCCGACTTGCTCGCCCGCACCTCGAAGCTGTGGCGCCCGCCCCCGCGCACCGTGGCCTTCGCCATGCCGCTCTCGAGCAACAGGCGGGAGATCGACTCGGAGAGCTCCCCGATCGCGACCTCGGTGCCCGGCTCCATCTTCACTTCCCAGAACTCGCCGCCGACCACCACCGCGTAGCTGCCATCGTCGGTGCGGACGCCGTCGGAGGCGTTCAACGGATCGCCTTCCTTGGCGTCGGCCCACTGTCCGTTGGGCTTCTTGACCTGCACGTGCCCAGTGACCTGGGTCAGCTTGAGCTCGACCTTCTTCGGGCCGGCGTCGGGCGCGGCGAGCACCGGCGGAAGAGTTGGCGGCGCGGTGACCGGATCTCCCGAGAGGAACACCTTCCAGGCGATCGGCACCGAGGCGGCGATCGCCACCAGACCGATCACGAAGGGCAGGTTCTTCCGCCGGGGGCTGGGCTGGCCGTCGCTCACCGCTGGATTCCTAGCCCCTGCCCGCCCGCAGAGAAGTCTTTTGCCACCCACTGGGCAGGGGCGTGGTGTTTCGAGGGATCGTAGGCGGGCAACTTGACGGTGAACCGGGCGCCCTGCCCTTCGTCGCTCTCGACCTCGATTCGGCCGTGGTGCTCGGTGACGATCCGGTAGGCGACCGACAGCCCCAGGCCGATGTTGCTCCACACGTCCTTGGTAGTGAAGAACGGCTCGAACACCCGGGGAAGGTTGGCGGCGCTGATCCCCCTGCCGGTGTCGGCGACCTCGAGCCAGACCTCGGCTCCTTGCGCGCGGGTCGTCACCTTGAGCGAGCGGGCTGGGCTCTTGAGCATCGCGGTGCGGGCGTTGGAGGCCAGCTGGGAGAAGACCTGCGCGAGCAGCTCGGGGTCCGCCCAGACCTCGAGCGGCGCGTCCGACAGCCGTGCGTCGACGGCGATCTTCGCCTCCTCGAAGCGGGGCCGTTCGAAGGAGAGCGCATTGCGGACGACGGCGTTGAGATCCACCTTCCGGTGCTCCGCCCGGGCGGCGCTTTGAGAGAAGCGCAGCAGGTTCTGGGTGATGTCGCGGCACCGCTTGGCGCTCTCCTCGATCTTCTTCAGCAGATCGAAGTCGTCGTCGGTCTCGGCCCGGTCGAGCATCATCAGTTGCGCGTTGCCGAGAATCCCACACAGCGGGTTGTTGATCTCGTGGGCCACGCCGGCGCCGAGCTGGCCGATCGCCGCCAGCTTCTGGGCTTCAATCAGTTGGTTTTGCGCCGCCCGCAAGTCGGCGGTCGCCTCGTCCACCTTCGCCTTCAGCTCGTCGTTCCACTTGAGCAGCCGGCCGCGCGCGGCCTCGAGCTCGATCCCCATCCGATTGAAGGTATCGGCAAGCTCCTTCAGCTCGTCGTCGCCCCCGACGGTGATCCGGGTCGACAGCTCTCCCCGGGCGTAGGCGTCGGCCGCTCCAGCGACCTGGCGGAGCCGCCGGTTGAGCCGCCCTGTGAATGCCAGCCCGACGGTCACCAACAACAACAGGGTGCCGCCGATACCCGCGAGCACCGTCTGGCGCAGCGCACGCACCGGAGCGAGAGCCACCGCCTCGGGGAGCGAGACCACCATCGTCAGCCCCAGCCGCTCGGGCACCTTCGCGGTCGCGACCCGGTCTCCGGCGGGCGAGCGCGCATTGGGCAGCCCCGACTGGACGATCTGCAGCCGTTCGGCCGAGAGCGGAGAGAGCATCAGCGCCGGCGCCGAGCCCGCAACCACCCGGCCCTCGGCGTCGACCAACTGGAGCTCGCCAGCGGTGGGCGACGCGCGCTCCGCCAGCCGGGCGGCGATGCCTTGCAGCCCGACGAAGGCGACGACGAAGGCCGCGTCCTTTCCCGGGCCCGAGACCTGGACCGCAATCGGCAATGCCACCCCGCCCCCGACCCAGACCGCCGACCCGACGCCAATCTGGCCTCGCTCGCCGTGGAGGCCGAGCGAGTCGAAGGGCAGCGCGGTGACCAGCCGCGGCCCGTCGACGGCGGCGTCGAACCCCGGGTGTCCGCTGCCACCAGGCACCGGAGGGAGCACCGCCTTCGCCGCGGGGTCCACCAGCGCCACCGCGGCGACCGCCTCGGACTGGGCGACGAGCAGGCGCAGCATCCCCGCCGCTTCCTCCGGGCTCACCGCGCGCCAGTCGATCAGGTTCGCCGAGGTCGCCACCCCGTCGATCGCGGTCATGATCTGCGACGCCGCTCCCTCGGCCGCTGCCTCGGCGACGGCGCGCTGTTCCTGCTCGATGCGCTTGAGCAACTCGGCCTCCGAGCGCTGGAGCAGCCAGAAGCCGACCCCCGACAACGGGAGCACGGCGGCGGCGAGCATGAAGAGGATCAGCTGCTGCGAGAGGCGCACAGGATCTTCAGGCCAGCTTCACGTCGGGCTTCGCCGGGGGCGCCGCGCGGTCGCTGCGGAGGAAGACGCTGCCCACCACCGCCTTCGCCCGCTTCTTCATCTGTGCCGCCAGGCGCGCGAGCCCGGAGTGGTCGGCGTCGCCGTCGGCCATCACCGCGACCACCGAGACGCTCATGATCGGGAACTTCCGACGTTCTCCGAAGCGATCGTCGGTCTCGATGTAGCCGCGCTCGCGATCGGTCTTGTCGTAGTAGAGCGGGATGATCCGATCGAACGCCTCGATCGCCTTTTGGCAGATGAGATCGACGGTCTGGGTGCTGGTGATGAAGACGAAGTCGTCCCCGGCGATGTGCCCGAGGAAGTCGCCCGGCGCCCCGTGGAGGGTGATGATCTCCCGCATCAGATCCGCCGTCTGCCGCACCACCCCGTCGGCCTTCGCGAAGCCGTAGAAGTCGTTGTAGGCCTTGAGGTTGTCCAGATCGAGGTAACAGAAGGCGAAGGGCGCCTTCACCTTGATGCGCGCCTGCACCTCGCGCTCGATGGCTGCCGAGCCAGGCAGCTGGGTCGTGGGCGAGGCGTTGGCCTCGGCAAACCTTCGGCGCAGCACCGACTCCACCCGCGCGCCCAGCTCGACCGCGTCGAAGGGCTTGGTGAGGTAGTCGTCGCCGC
>JAYVRT010000358.1:0-6384 GCA_043776025.1 Archangiaceae bacterium
TGCCGGCGTCTGGACATGCTTTCGCTTCAGATCACGGCATTCCACCTGCTGTCGATCCCCCCGAACTTGCTGCCTCTTCCTCAATCTGGGTCTGCACCCCGATGAACGAGCGGGCACCGGTGGATGTCACCCCTGCCTGTTTCAATCTTCCGCCTGGGGGGAACAGCACATGGACGCGGAAGAAGCGTTGGTTGAGTTGGCGAGGAGGCAGTGGGGAGTTTTTTCACGGGCGCAGGCCTTGAGCGCGGGGCTCTCGCTCTCGGCGATTCGTCGGCGGCTGACGAGTGGGGCGTGGGTCCAGGTTCGGCGCCGCGTCTACCGTCACGCGGGAGGGCACGACTCGTGGCACCAGTCGGTGCGCGGGGCGACGCTTTCGCTTGGCCCGCAGGCCCTCGCCTCACACCTGGCTGCTGGATTCCTGTGGGGGCTCGACGGCGTGGGGATGGGGGCTCCGCAGAAGATCGACGTGACGGTGCCCGATCATCTGCGGTTGTCGGCAGCAGGGGTGACGATCCACCGGACGGTGGTGCTGCCGCGGACGCCAGGAATGCGGGACAAGATTCCGGTGATGCCGCTGGCGCGGACGCTGCTCGACCTCACCTCGTGCTGCGACGAGCGCTCGGTTGAACTCGCGCTCGACTCGGCGATCCGTCAGTACCCGGGCACGCTGATTGGCGTGCAACAGGAGCTCGATCGGTGGTCGCTTCAAGGGTGCCCTGGCTCGAAGGTGCTCGTGGAGTTGGTGGGCCACCGTCGAAAGCGAACGACCGACAGCGGCCTCGAGGTGGACGTCGATCGCGAGCTCCGGCTGGCGGGCTTTCCCCCGCCCGTGACGCAGCACACAATCCGCGACGCGAACGGAGTCTTCGTCGCGCGTGTCGACCTGTCCTGGCCGCAGTTCCGCATCGTCCTCTTCGCCGACAGCCGGAAGTGGACTTGAGCGGTCCGGCCTTCGAGAAAGACCTGAGGCAGCGCAACGCGCTCGAGGCCCTCGGCTGGCGAGTCCTGCACGTGACCAAGCAGATGTTCAACTCGGGCGTCTGGCTTGGCGAAGTGGGCGCGGTGATTCTGTCGCAGTCGCGCTTGCTGGCCCTCGAAGCGGGCAGCTCGCAGAATTTGGTCCGGAATCCGGACGATTTTCGCCAGGCTGCGCCTCTCGCGGTCTCGCGAGGCGAAAAGTGAAGGGGTTTGGGCCGCCCGCATCGTTCGCTGGCCGAGCCCGGGTCGTCCGCGGCCCCCGTGACGCATCGGCGACTCGTCCCGCCCCGCAACCCAGGCGCTGCCGGGCTGTCCGCTCGGGGGTCTGAGCAGCACGGAGCGGTCTGACCCCGCACTGCCCGTCGCGCCCGCCATGACCACCGCCTGTGGAACCCCGCCCCGCTTCTAAGCCTCGGGAGTGCCGGTTCGTCCCGGGCGATCGCCTAAAGGCTGCAGCTGCCGGACAGCGCGATGCCGGCGGCGCACGCCTCGTACTGCGCGCGCCAGGCGCCGAGGTCAGCGCCTTCGCATGTCGGCAGCAGGGCGACGCACTCGAGGAAGCGATCGATGGCGCGGCGATCCTCCGTGCCGCATGCGTCGGTGGTCGCGCGGCAGGCCGGGACGTCAACCGCCATCGCCCTCTCGTCGGGGCCGACACAGCCGAGGACCTTCGCATTGGCCTGAGCGTAAACAGCGGCGGCGCGCTCACAGCGGTCGCCCTCAGAAGGCCCCGAAGACAGCAACCCGACGGCGCAGAGAAAGATGGACGTTCGCATGCCGGGACCATGTGCACCCGGTGTGCCTGCCCGCGCTGCGGCCTAAGCCCACGTGAAGACGGGCCCCGGCAGTGACACACCGGGTGACACGTGTCGGCTCAATCCTTCCCGGCCGGCGCCCCCTCGTTCCTCGGATCCGACGCCGCGCTGCGCAGCCCCGAGACCGGGTCGACGCGCACGGCCTCGGCGTCGCCCCACTGGGGCACGGCCCTGAACTTATGTCCCATCGCCTCGAGTCGCCGCTGGGTCTCCGGCTCCAGTCCCCAGGTGTCGACCATCACCTCATCGGGCAGCCACTGCTCATGAATCCTGCCGAAGCCGACGGCGCGGGTGACGTCCATCTGGGCATCGACGACGTTGGAGATGACCTGGATGACGGTGGTGGGAATCGTCGAGCCGCCGGGGCTGCCGACGGCGAGGAAGACCTCGTCGGGCCGCTCCTTTTGAAACACGAGCGTGGGAGACATCGACGAGAGCGGAATCTTCCCCGGGGCGACGGCGTTGCCCGCTCCGGTGACGAGCCCGTACGCATTGGGGACGCCCACCTGCGCGGTGAAGTCGTCCATCTGGTCATTGAGCACGACGCCGGTGCCCTTGGCCACGAGGCAGCTGCCGAACATGTAGTTCACCGTCGTCGTCAGCGCGGCCGCGTTGCCCTCGGCGTCGACGACCGAGACATGCGTGGTGTTCTTCTTGTCCGGCATCGGGGGCGCGGGGTCGAGCTTGAGCAACGACGCGCTGGGGGTCGCCTTCTTCGGGTCGATCGCGGCCTTGAGCTCATCGAAGTACGCGGCGCTGGTGAGCCGTTCGATCGGAACCTGCGCGAACGCCGGGTCCCCTAAGTACTTCGCGCGGTCGACGTAGGTCCGCCGGGCGGCCTCGAGGTACGCATGGAGCACCGGCACCTCTCTCGACGCGAGCCCCAGCGGCCCGGTGCGCTCGAGCACGCCGAGGACCGCGAGGACCGCGAGTCCGCCGGACGACGGAGGCGGCATCGTCGCCACCCGGTGTCCGCGGTAGCTGCCCCACAGCGGCTCGCGATCTCTGGTCTTGAACGTCCTCAAGTCCTCGACGGTCATCACTCCGCCGCCGGCGGCGATCGTCTCGACCACCGCCCTGGCGGTCGGCCCCTCGTAGAAGCTCTTGGCGCCGTTCTTCACCAGCGCCTCGAGTGTCCGCGCGAGCTCCGGCTGTTTGATCACCGTGCCGAGCGCCGGCGCCCGGGCAATCCCCGCGGCATCGGGCCGTAGGAACAGCCGTGCCGCCTCGGGGTCCTTCTGCAGACACGCCTCGCGATCCCCCGCCATCTGGGCGTACTTCTTCGTCACCCAGAACCCGTTCTTCGCCGCGGCGATCGCCGGAGCGAGCACGGTGGCCCGGGGCAGCTTTCCATGGCGTTCGAGCAGCTGGAGGTAACCCAGCACCGCGCCGGGAACCGCGACGGCGAGCGCTCCGTCGAGCGACAGCGCGCTCACCGCCTTCCCCTCGCGCAGGAACATGTCGCGGCTCGCCAGCGCTGGAGCGACCTCGCGGAAGTCGAGCACGGCCGCCTTCTTCTGTTTCGCGTCCCACGTGAGCGCGAACCCGCCGCCGCCGAGGCCCGAGTGGTACGGGGCGACGACGGCGAGGACGAAGGCCGCGGCGACCACCGCATCGACCGCGTTGCCGCCCTTGTCGAGCATCGCCACGCCGGCGGCGGAGGCCATGGGGTGGGCGGCGGCGACCGCTCCGTTCTTGTAGCCGCGGTCTGCCCCCGCGGAGCTCGCGAGGGCCAGAAATGTAATGACAGAAATCTTGCGCATCGAAGACCTGGTGAGGGGTGTTTGCCGCAGATGTAGCAACTACGACGTCAGTGGCAGGGTGGGACTTACTGAAACCCACGTGTCTCGTCGTTCAAGTCGTTGAAAAGTTTGAGAAACCCCCAAATCGCGCACTTGGCGCGACGATTGCTGAAGGGCCCGACCACCATGAACCCGAACCACCGCCAGTTTCCCCGAGCGCCCATGAGCGGAGCGGTGAAGTTCTTCGAGTGGAACGAGCCGCGGCAGGCCGAGGTCACCGAGATCTCCGGCGGCGGGGTCTTCCTCCGCACCCGCGAGGTGCTCGCCGAAGGCGCGATGGTGACCCTTCGGGTGACGCTGCCGGGTCTGAAGCGGGCCTTCACGGTGTTGTGCAAGGTGGTGCGCACGGTGAAGGGCGGAATCTTCGCTCCCTCAGGCATGGGCGTTCGCTTCGTTGATCTCACGCCGGGAGACCGGCAGACCATTCTGGACTACGTGGCGCGCCGGTCGCCCGAGTTCGCCGCGGAGGCCGCATGAATTCCCAGTCGAGCACGGTGTCGCAGCCGGTGGTGACGATGTTCCTCAAGCCGTCTTTCCTGATGACCGCCCAGGGCAGTGGGCTCCAGGTGTCGGTGACGTTGCAGCAGCCGGTCGAGCGGCCCAACGTCCGCAACTGAGGTACCAGCCGCGGATTGACTCCGGGCGCGGCGCAGTGCCAAACCGCGCCGGTTCATGAACTTCTCAGCGCTGGCCGCGATCGTCCTTTGCGCAGGCAAGGGCACCCGCATGAAGTCCGACGCGCGGGCGAAGGTGCTCCACCCGCTGCTTGGGCGGCCGATGGCCTGGTATCCCATCACCCGGGCCTTCGAGCTCGACGCGGCGAATGTGGTGGCGGTCATCGGGCACCACTCCGACGAGGTGAAGCGGGTGCTCGCGGAGGCGTTTGCAGATCGCAGCCTGTCGTTCGCGCTGCAGGTGGTGCAGAACGGCACCGGCCATGCGGTGGCTTGCGCCCGCGAGGCCTTGAAGGAATTCCGGGGCGCGGTGCTGATTCTCTCCGGAGACGTGCCGCTGATCACCCGCGCGACGCTGCAGCGCCTGGTCGACGCCTACCGGGCGGGCCCGGGGCCGCTGGCGCTGGTGAGCTTCCGGCCGGCGGATCCGACCGGCTACGGCCGCCTGGTGCGCGAGCAGGGCGCGCTGGCGAAGATCGTCGAGCACAAGGACGCGACGCCGCAGCAGCGCAAGCTCGACGAGGTCAACGCCGGCATCTACCTCGCTGACGCGCAGTTCCTCTTCGAGGCGCTGGAGACGTTGACCCCCGCCAACGCCCAGGGCGAGCTGTACCTCACCGACATCGTCGCCCGCGCCGCGAAGGCCGGCGGCACCGCGGTGATCGAAGCGAGCGCGGAGGAGACGGCGGGGATCAACGATCGCTCGGAGCTCGCCGCGCGCACCCGGGTGCTGCAGGGGCGGATCAACGACGCGCTGATGAAGTCCGGCGTCTCGATGCTCTCGCCGGAGACGACGTTCATCGACGAGGGGGTGCAGATCGGCCCCGACTGCGTGCTCGGCCCGTGCGTCACCATCGGCGACGGCAGCCGGCTCGGGCGGGGCGTCAGCGTCGGCCAGGGCTGCGTCATCACCCGCTCGGTGGTGGACGACGGCGTCGAGCTCAAGCCGTACTCGGTGCTCGAGGACGCCCAGGTGGGCGCCCGCTCGAAGATCGGACCTTTCTCCCGCTTGCGGCCCGGCACCGAGCTCGCCGAGGACGTGCACCTGGGCAACTTCGTCGAGACGAAGAAGGCGCGGATCGGCAAGGGCTCGAAGGCGAACCACCTGGCTTACCTGGGCGACACCCACGTCGGCGAGGGCAGCAACATCGGCGCCGGCACCATCACCTGCAACTACGACGGCGTGCACAAGCACGTGACCACCATCGGCGACCGGGTCTTCATCGGCTCGGACTCGCAGCTGGTCGCGCCAGTCACCATCGGGAGCGACGCGTTCGTCGCCGCCGGCAGCACGATCACCGAGGACGTTCCCCCCGGAGCGCTCAGCCTCTCGCGCGCGCCGCAGGTGAACAAAGAAGGCTGGGCCGAGCGCAGGAAGAAGGTGCTCGCCGGTATGAAGAAGCCCTGAGCGCGTTAAGGAGCAGTCATGTGCGGAATCGTTGGCTACGTCGGTGAGAAGCAGTCGGCGCCGATCCTCGTCGCGGGGCTGAAGCGGCTCGAGTACCGCGGCTACGACTCCGCCGGCCTCGCGGTGCTCGACGCGCAGGGGAAGATCCAGGTGCTGCGCGCGACGGGGAAGCTGAAGAACCTCGAGGGCAAGGTGAAGACCGAGCCGCTCGCGGGCACCACCGGCATCGGCCACACCCGGTGGGCGACCCACGGCCGCCCGAGCGACGAGAACGCGCATCCGCACAGCTTCGGCGGCGTCTCGGTGGTCCACAACGGCATCATCGAGAACCACCTCGCGCTCAAGGCCGAGCTGAAGAAGGCGGGGCACACGTTCCTCTCGGAGACGGACTCCGAGGTCTTCGCCCACCTGATCGCCGTCGAAGTGAAGAAGGGGTTGAAGCTCGCCGACGCGGTGCGCGCCGCGCTCACCCGGGTGAAGGGGACCTACGCGTTGGTGGCGATCGCCGAGGCGGAGCCGACGACGATCGTCGCCACCAAGGACTCTCAGCCGATGGTGCTCGGCCTGTCGCAGGGGCAGAGCTTCGTCGCCTCCGACATCCCCGCGCTGCTGGAGCACACCCGCAGCGTCGTCTTCATGGAAGACGGGGACCTGGCGGTGCTGACCACCGCGGGCATCGAACAGCACGACCGCGCGGGCAAGGCGAT
>JAYVRT010000359.1:0-1983 GCA_043776025.1 Archangiaceae bacterium
AGAAACCTCCGCAGGTTTTGCACCACTTTTAGGCCGCTGCATCACGTCACGGGGACCTGGTTTGGCCAACGAAACTTTCACCTTGATCGTCGTGCCGGATCACCACGGCGCCGAGGTCAAGCGCTTCAAGCTCCAGAAGAAGCGACTGTTTCAGCTCGGCGGAGTGCTGAGCGTGGTCGCGCTGATCGCGATCGTCGCCGTCGCCCACTACTTCACTGTCGTCGGTCAGGCCGGTGAGAACCCGGCACTGCGAGACGAGAACCTGAAGCTGAAAAGCGAGCTGCTCGCTGTTCGGGAACGTCTCGAGCACATCGGCGCTACCCTCGATCGCGTCGAGCGCTTCGATCAGAAGCTGCGAGCGATCACGCTCCTGTCCGACCCCCAACGCAACCTGGCGATGGGTCCCACCGAAGAGAACCCCGACTCGAAGGTCCCCGCGGCCGGCGACAACCAGTTCCTGCGGACCCGTGCACCCGAGACTCCCCGCGCCCTGTCGGAGAAGCTCGACAAGGCCGGCGCCGAGGCCACCCGCCAGGAGCAGAGCCTGCAGGAGCTTCAGGCGTACTTCCAGGACCAGAAGAGCCTGCTCGCATCCACGCCGTCGGTCTGGCCGGTGCGCGGTTGGGTCACCAGCGACTTCGGCACCCGGCTCGATCCGTACACCTCCGAGCGGGTGATGCACGCGGGCCTCGATATCGCGACGACCCACGGCAAGGAAGTGATCGCTCCCTCCGATGGGACGGTGGTGTTTGCAGGCCTCGAGGGCGGCTACGGCAATGTGCTCGTCATTGACCACGGCTACGGGATCAAGACCCGCTACGGTCACCTCGCCTCGCTTCGGGTGAAGGCGGGCGAGAAGGTCAAGCGTGGTTCCTTGATCGCCGGGGTTGGCAACACCGGCCGTTCGACCGGGCCGCACCTGCACTACGAAGTCCGCGTCAATGGCATCGCGCAGAACCCGCGCAAGTTCATCCTCGACGACTGAAGGCGTTTGCCTTTGATGTTGGGGCATGAAGCCCTCGACCACCGCCATCGTCGCCGGCAGCCGTCCGCCCGCCTCGTCGGCGCATCCCCTCAACGCTCCGGTCTTCACCTCGGCTGTCGGTTGGTTCGACGACGCCGAGCAGCTCGATGCGTCGCTCGACGGAAAGGACTTCGTCTACGGGCGGATCTCCGCGCCCAACGCGGTGCTGCTCGAGCAGGCGATCGCCGCGCTCGAGGGCGCCGAGGACTGCGCGGTCTACGCCTCGGGAATGGCGGCGCTGCGGGCGATCTTCGAGAGCCAGGGTCTGGCGGCCGGCGACCGCGTCGTCGTGCCCGCCGACGGCTACGGTGCGACCCGGGCGCTGTACAAGCAGCTGGCGGCCGAGCGCGGCATCGAGCTGGTGCCGTTGATGCTCACTGAGTCGGCGGCGATCTCGGTGCTGGAGAAGCTGCGGCCGAAGCTGGTGCTGGTGGAGAGCGTCACCAACCCGCTGGTGTCGGTGCCAGATCTTCCGCTGGTCTGCGCCGCGGCGCGACAGGCGGGGGCGGCGGTGGCGGTTGACGGCACGTTTCCCTCGCCCATCGGTCAGCGCGCGCTCTCCCTCGGCGCCGACTACGCGGTGCAGTCGACCACCAAGTGGATCAACGGCCACAGCGATGCGCTGGGTGGCGCGGTCTCGGGTGGCCGGGAAAGGATCGCCGCGCTCAAGGCGGCGCGCTTGCTGCGGGGCGACATCATCGGGCCTTTCGAGGCATGGCTGACGCTTCGCGGCTTGAGGACGTTGCCGTTGCGGATGAAGGCGCACGGCGCACATGCGCTTGAACTGGCGCAGCTGCTCGTTGGCTCGTCGGCGGTGGCCAACGTCCGGTACCCCGGGCTGTCCTCGCATCCACAGCACGCCACCGCGCGCCGGGTGCTCGACGTCGCCGATGCGGGGTTCGGCGGGATGCTGACCTTCGAGATCCCCGAATCGACCCGCACGATCGCTTTCCGCTTTC
>JAYVRT010000360.1:0-6377 GCA_043776025.1 Archangiaceae bacterium
CGAGGCGGTGAACGGGCCGTAGCGCATCGCGGTCGTCAGATCCGCCACGGTGTTCGCCGAGCGCACGTAGACCTGGACGGTGGTGTTCGGGGGGGTGTCGGCGTCCCAGATCACCTTGCGCCAATCGCTGTCGATGGCGCAGCCCTTGAAGTCCTTGTAGTAGGTGCCGCGGGGCGCGGTGAACTTGCGCAGCTGGTAGCCGGTGAAGTCGGAGTAGGTGTACAGGCCGGGCGCCTGCTGCTTGGTGCGGGTGATGCCTCCGGTGATGTTGTCGATCTTCATCGCGTTGCCGCTGCTGTTGTTGACCCACGGCTGGCCGTCGCCATCGAGCCCGACGCCGATGCTGTTCGAAGAGTTGGCGTCGGTGGCGTCGATGAAGTCGGCGTTGCCGTATTTCTTGATCGCCCCCGTCTCCGCGTCGAAGCGGATCAATTGTGCCGCCACCGTGCCGCTGATCGCCCAGGCGGACATGTAGACGTTGCCCTTGTCGTCGGCGGCGATGCCCCGGCCGCTGCCGAAGGGGGTGCCGATCTGGCTCATCGCGGTGGAGAAGTTGAACGCTGTCCAGGTGTCGGTGGCGGGATCGTAGCGGCAGGCGACCGCGCCCGCGCTCCACCCGGGAATCCAGACGCGATCCTTGCCATCGATGCCGAGCGCGTAGGACGCGCAGCCCAGCGCCGCCGGCGCCTTGATCTGATCGCTCACCAGGGTGCCGGTGACGGTGTCGATGCGGGCGAACCACGCCGCGCCGGGGTACACCGCCCACAGGCGGCCTTTGCTGTCGACGATCGCCCCGTACATGCCCCACGCGAGATCGATCGTCGTCGCGCCGCTGGCGTTGACGGCGATCGGCTGCCCGTTGGTCGAGTCGAGCTTGTGGAACTTGTGCTCGTGGTAGTTGCCGACCCAGATGAAGCCGTTGTTGCTCTCGATGCTGCCCACCGAGACCGCGATCGCCCGCATCGCCACGTCGCCGGCGCCGTTGGTCCCCAGCGGAGTCGAGAAGAGCACGCACTCGTCATACTGAAGTGGGTCGTCCCAGTTGGTCGGGGTGATCATCTCCGCACCGGTGATCTCACCGTCGTTGTTGAGGTCGCTGCTGGTGTCGATCTTCCCGTTGCCGTTGCGGTCGATGCAGTCGACCACCGAGTTGGCGATCTTCGTCACCGAGCCCTGGATGCCGATCGCGCGGTTGGCGATCCACACGTCGCCGTTGAGATCGATCGCAGTGCGGCTGGGGTTGTTCGCGTCGCTGCCCTTGAGGCCGTTGGGCCGCGCTCCGGCGCACGGCGGCCCTTTGGGCTGGCCGGCGGCCGAGTAGCAGTCGCGCGAGATCACCGACCAGTAGCGGCCGACCTCCTTGCCGGTGCGGGTGTCGTACTTGCTCACCCAGCCCGAGTTGTTGTTCGCGATCCACATGAAGAACAGCTCGGTGGACCCCGTGTTGAGGACGACGAAGCCGTTGGGGTCGAGCTTCACCCCGGTCCCCCCCTCGTTGGTGCCGCCGTCGCTGCTCAGGCCGCCGTCGAGGTTAAAGCCGCCCGGGGGAATGATGGTGGTGGTGGTGCCATCGCCGCCGTCGAAGGGGACTCCGCCGCCGCCCGAGCCACCCGTGCCCCCGGTGCCGCCGCCCAGCCCGCCGCCCTTGCCCCCGCTGCCGCCCCCACCATCGAGGTGTCCGCCGCCGCCCTTGCCGCCGTCCTTGGTGAGGTCGATGGTGTTGGAGCAGTTGCACTGACAGCCGGCCAGAGAGGACACCACGAAGGCGACGAACAGGGCCTGCCGTTTCATGGGGCGGAGTGTCTCGCTTCGCTCTAGACCGAAGCAAGCAGGATGTCCCACATCTCCCCCTGCCCGATTCCCTCATGGGCCGAGAATCCGACGACCGCGCCCGGAGGGAGCTCCAGCTGCTTTTGCAGCTCGATGACGCGCGGCTTGCGACGGGCGAGGTTGAGCCGGTCGATCTTGGTCGCCGCCACGAGCAGCTTCGGCTTCTGATTCACCAGGTAATCCAACATCTTGAGATCGTCGGACGTGGGCCCGACCTCGGCGTCGATGATGCTGACGATCACCTTCAGATCGCGCCGGGTCTCGAGGTAACGGGAGATCATCTCCTGCCACTGGCTGCGATCCATCTTCGAGGCCTTGGCGAACCCGTAGCCCGGCAGATCGCACAGGCGGACCACCCGGGTGCTGCCTTTGTGCTCGAGGGTGACGTCGAAGAAGTTGAGCGTCTTGGTGCGGCCGGGGGTATGCGAGACGCGCACCAGCTTCTTGCGCATCGCCAGCTTGTTGATCATCGACGACTTGCCGACGTTCGAGCGGCCGACGAAGGCCACCTCGGGTGCGGGCGAGGTGGGGTACCCCTTCGGCTCGGTCGCGGTGGTGACGAACTCGGCGGAGATCACGCGCGCGCTCATGGCGCCTTCTCCACGGGGGCCTTCTTCACGTCTTTGGGCGCCCAGTGCTCGATCGCCTTGAGCTTGGTGACGAAGTCGAACGGCTTGAGTGAGGGCGACGAGGCGTCGTGGCAGGTGCGACAGCCCTTCTCCGACGGGTCGGCCAGCCCCACCAGCCGGGACAGCTCGGGGTCCTTCATCACGTAGCGGGCGGCGTAGTACTGGCCTGCGCCGTGGCAGGCCTCGCAGCTGATGCCCGTCACGCGCTGCTCCGCCTCGTTGGGCGAATGGCAGGAGAGGCAGCGGGGATCCTTCTGGGCCGCCGGGGTCAGCGAGTCCTTGGCCCGGGAGTGTGCCGACAGCCGCCACGACTGGTAAGCCTCGGGGTGACAGCCCTGGCAGGTCTCGGGCCCGAGGAAGTCATAGGCAAAGGCGAATGACGAGGCGAGTGCCAGCGCCAGGCCAAAGAGGAGCGCGCGCGAACGCATCGTCTGATCGAGGTAGCACGCTTTCGGCGGCGGCACGGGTGTAATTTTCGAGTCTCCACCGAAGGTGCGATGATGCGCGCACCGTGCGCGCCCTCTGCTCGATCTTCGTCCTCGCTTCCACCGTGGCCTTCGCCAAGCCGTGGAATGGCATCGAGCCGTCCGTCACCACCAAGGACGCGGTGCTGAAGAAGTTCGGTGAGCCGTCGAAGACGAGCACCATTTCCGGGCACGAGGTGATCACCTACTCCGCTTTCAAGGCGATCAAGGGCACGGTGCAGGCGCAGTTCCGCATCGACCCGGCCACCGCCGTCGTCGACCGGATCGACGTCTTCCCCGAGCCGATCCTCGACCAGGACGCGATCGAGAAGCAGTACGGCGTCGAGTGCGAGGCCGGCGAGGCCGACGGGTGCTACGTGCGGCGGGCGCAGGAAAAAAAGCCGGTGTACTTCCTCTACGCGAAGCTGGGCCTGGCGATCTTCTTCAAGGAAGACGGGAAGACGGTGCAGTCCTTCGCGTTTCTGCCCGGCAAGAAGTAGTGCGGCTCGTCGGGCTCACCGGTTCGATCGCCACCGGGAAGAGCACCGTCGCCCAGCTGCTGGTGAAGCACGGGGCGGCGCTGATCGACGCCGACCTGATCGCGCGCGAGGTCGTCGCCCCGGGTGAGCCGGCGCTCGCCGAGATCGCCGCCCGCTTCCCCGGCGTGGTGGGGCCGACCGGCGAGCTCGACCGCCCGCGGCTCGCCGACCGAATCTTCGCCGACCCGGCCGAGCGCGCGGCGCTCAACGCGATCACCCACCCGAAGATCCAGGCGACGGTGATCGAGCGGACCCAGGCGCTCGCCGCCCAGCAGGTGCCAGTGGTGATCTACGACGCCGCGCTGCTGATCGAGAACCGGCTCGAGGAGGCGATGGAAGGCGTGATCCTCGTCGTCGCTCCCGCGGAGGTGCAGCGGGCCCGGCTGATCGCGCGCAACGGTTTGAGCGCGCAGCAGGCCGACGCGCGCATCGCGGCCCAGATGCCCCAGGAGGACAAGCGCAAGGCCGCCACCTGGGTGATCGACAACGGCGGCTCGCTCGAGGACACCGGCCGCCAGGTCGATGCACTGTGGAAAACGTTGACCGCCAGCGTCTCGGGAAAGCCGTAGAGTCCGGTCACCGTGAGCGTCTACTTCGTCACCGGCTACCCGGGGTTCATCGGTAAGCGCTTGGTGAAGTACCTCGCGGAGAAGGACCCGAAGGGAAAAATCTACCTGCTGGTTCAGCCGAAGTTCCTCCGTGAGGCCCAGGGCTACGTCAACCGGATCGAGGGCGCGCCGATCGAGCTGCTCACCGGGGACATCGTCGACATGCACCTGGGGCTCGCGGGTGACGAGTACCAGCGGCTGACCCGCGAGGTGACGCAGATCTTCCACCTCGCGGCGATCTCCTACCTCGGGATGCCCCGGGAGCAGGCGCGCAAGGTCAACGTCGAGGGGACCCGCAACGTGCTCGAGCTGGGCCGGGACTGCGCTGGCCTGCAACGGTTCAACCACTTCTCCACCTGTTACGTCTCGGGCGACCGGGTCGGGGTGATCGCCGAGGACGAGCTCGACGTCGGCCAGAGCTTCCGCAACGCCTACGAAGAGACGAAGTTCGAGGCCGAGAAGCTGGTGCAGAAGGCCGCGCCGGGCCTGCCGATCACCATCTACCGGCCCTCGACGGTGGTGGGCGACAGCGCCACCGGGGAGATCGACCGGTTCGACGGGCCCTACTACCTGGGGATGCTGCTGGTGCTCTCGCCGCTGGTGGTGCCGCTGCCGCTGCCCGGCAACGGGGTCGCCCCACTCAATGTGGTGCCGGTGGACTTCGTGGTGAAGGCGGTCGGGATCCTCTCGCGCGATGCCCGTGCAATCGGGCTGACGGTGCACCTGGTGGATCCCAACCCGATGAGCGCCCGCCGGGTCTACGAGCTGATCGCCGAACGGGCGAACAAGAAGCTGCCCCGCTTCAACGTTTCTGCCCGCGCCGCGGACATCGTGCTGCGCCTGCCCGGCCTGGAGAAGCTCGCCCGGCCGCAGCGCGCGGCGATCAACTACGTCAACCACCTCGCGCTCTACAACTGCCACTGGGCGCTCGAGCTGCTCGACGGCACCGGCGTCCGCTGCCCGCCGCTGTCGACCTACCTCGACAAGCTGGTCGACTACGCCCGCGACTACTACCGCCGCCGCAAGGAGCTCGAGGCGAGCGACGTCGAGGACCCGTTGGATCGCCCGACCCGCGGTCACGAAGGAAAGCGATGACCCGCGCCTACCGGGTCGGCGATCGGTTCACCCACGTGCGGGTGTGCGACCGGTACCGGCCGCTGTACTACGCCGCCGCCGGAGGGGACTTCAACCCGATCCACATCGACGCCGAGGCGGCGAAGGCGGCGGGCCTGGGGGGAGTGATCCTCCAGGGCCTGTGCACCCTGGGCTGGGCGGTGGAGGCCTTCACCCACTACCTCGGCGACCCGGGCAAGGTGAGCCGGGTCAAGGTCCGGTTCTCCCAGCCAGTGCGGGTCGACGACACGATCACCTTCGACGGCGAGGTGGTGTCGATCGAAGACGGGACGTTGACCGCCGAGCTCTCGGCGAGGAACCAGCTGGGCGAGCAGGTGTTGAAGAAGACCGTCGTCGAGGCGCGGCTGTAAGCCCGTGCCGATCGACCGGAAATACGTCGGCAAGCGCTACGGCCCGACCACCTACGTGATCGGCGTGGAGAAGCTGCGCGAGTTCGCCTACGCGATCGCCGGCGGCGTGCCCTCGATGGGCTTCACCGGGGCGGGCGCGCCCGCGGGGCTGAACCCGCTGCTGTACGACGAGGACGCGGCCCAGAAGGGACCCTACGGCGCGCTGATCGGCCTGCCGAACTTCGCGGTGGTCTTCGCGATCGCCCCCTTTGGAGAGGCGATCACCGACCCGGCGCTGGGCATCGACGTCACCCGGCTGGTGCACGGCGAGCAGGAGTTCGAGTTCTTCGACGTGCTCCGCGCCGGCGACGTGATCACCTCGACCGGGGTGATCACCGAGCTGTTCGACAAGGTGGGTAAGGACTTCCTTCGGGTCACCACTGAGTCGACGAACCAGGCGGGCAAGCTCGTCGTCCGCGGCAGCTGGCTCGCGGTGATCCGCCACTGACGACCCTTCCGTCAGGCGATGATCACGCCCTCTTCGATCAGCTGGGCGAGGATCCGCGCCGTGTCCAGGCGGGACATCCCCGAGACGGAAAAGAGATCGTCGAAGGTCACCTGGCCGTCGATCTGCGCGAGCACGAAGCCGGCGCGGTGGTCGAGGTTGAGCCAGATGATCTCGTCGTCCTTGAGCTTCACCCGCGGCGCCGCCGAGAGCTTGCCCAGCTTCGACTCGAACATTGCCTCGAGCGTCCGTTCGCTGCGCTCGCGCATCGCCTGCACCTCGGCGTCGTTCGGCGCGAGCTCCTGGGCCTTGAGGATCAGGTCCATCGCCCCGGTGTGA
>JAYVRT010000361.1:0-1981 GCA_043776025.1 Archangiaceae bacterium
TCGAAGTGTTCTTCGAGCTGGTGACCGCCCGCGGCAACACCTACTTCGATTTGGGGGGAACGCGGAAGGGCCAGGTCACCACGTCGGTGCTGGTGCACGAGGTGGTGGATCGCCCGGGCGCCCTCGAGCTGCAGATGGTGTACCGGACCTCGCCCCGCTTCACCCAGAGCGACTACTACACCGCCAACTTCATCGTCGAGGGGCCGAGCGGGCTCGGCGTGGTGCAGCTGCCGCTGGGAAAAATCACGGGCGACGATACCGGAAAGACCGAAGGGGCAACCGGGAGCGCCCAATGGCAGGCGGGAAAGCTGGCCATCAAGGGCAGCCCTGGCACCGCCGATGGAGAGTGGGCGATCACCCTTCCTTGAAGCCCCCTGGGCCGCCTGGAGGATTCCACGTAGCGCGAGGTAACATATGACGATGCTCACCCTGTCCCTGCTTCTGTTGACCGCCGCTCCGAATCCGGATCAGCGGGTGGCGCCGCAAGGGCCGCTAAAGATGGTGCTCAAAGTGGGGGAGCAGTCGCTGACCCCCGCGAGCCATGCGACCCGCTGCACCTGCGTCGACAAGACCCTGGCCGAGCCGGAGCTGGTGGACCATCGGATCGAGCTGAAGGGGACGAAGAAGGGCACCACGACCTGCACCCTTCAAGAGCGGGGCAAGGCCGCGGTGATCATCGAGCTCACCGTCCAGTAGAGGCTGGAGCGCGCGCGAGCAGCCGCTTGAGCGCCTGCGCCGCTTCTTCCACCCGCCACGGCTTCTCCAGCACTTCCACCGCGCCCAGGCCCGACAGCTCGGCGGCGGTCACCGGCCGGCCGCTGGTGAGAATCACCGGCACCGACGGGCGGATCTGGTGGACCTTCGTCACCAGCTCGGCGCCGCTCATCTGGGGCATCGACAGGTCGGTCATCACCACCGCGAAGTGCTCGGGGGTGACCGCGAACGCCTTGAGCGCTTCCCTCGGGTCGGTGAAGACGGTGGTGCGGTAGCCCAGCTGGTTGAGCAGCAGCGCGCTGCTTCGGGCGACGTTGAGCTGATCATCGACCAGCATCAGGTTCTCGCCTCCCTCGGCGGTGGCTGGCTCGGCGGGCGCTGGGCGCACCGCCGGAAAGAACAGCTCGAAGGTGCTGCCCTCGCCGGGGGCGCTGGTGACCACCACCGCGCCCTGGTGACCCTGGACGATGCCGTGCACCACCGACAGGCCGGGCCCCCAGCCGATGCCGACCCGCTTGGTGGTGAAGAACGGCTCGAAGATTCGGCTTCGGGTCGACTCGTTCATGCCCTGGCCGGTGTCCTCGACCAGAAAGCGGACGTGGTGGCCGGCGGAGAGCGGAGGGTGGGCGGCGGCGAAGTCGGCGCTGATCTCGACCGGCTCGACCTTCAGCGTCAGCCGCCCCCCGTCGGGCATCGCCTGGAGCGCGTTGGTGCACAGGTTCAGCACCGCCTGGTGCAGCTGGCCGGCGTCGGCGAGCACCTGGGTGCCCTCGGTCATCAGCTCGACGTGAATCCGGGTCTGCTTGTTGACCGACGGCGCGAGCAGCTGAACCAGCTCGCGCACCAGCTCGGCGAGCGACAAGGGCACCCGCTCGGGCGGCTGGCGCTGGCCGAAGGTGAGCACCTGGCGGGTCAGCTCGCGGGCGCGGGTCGCCGCCTGGGAAATCTGCAGGCCGCCTTCGCGGGCGACCGGGTCGGGGTGCTCCGAGAGCCGGGCCGCCCAGGCAAAGACGCCGACGAGCAGGTTGTTGAAGTCGTGGGCGATGTTGCCCGCCAGCTGGCCGAGCGCCTCGAGCTTGCCCGCCTGGGCCAGCTGCTGCTCCAGCTGGCGTTCTTCGGTGACGTTGCGGGCGATCGCCGCGATCCGGTGAATCGCGCCCCGCGCGTCGAAGAAGGGCACCAGCGCGGTGTGGAAGCAGATCTTCCCCGCGGGCAGCGGTAGCCAGTGCTCGTAGATTTGCGCCTGGCGGGTCTCGAGCACCAGCGC
>JAYVRT010000362.1:0-1981 GCA_043776025.1 Archangiaceae bacterium
AACGGAGCGATCGCGCTGATGGCGATTCAGTCGGGGCAGAACATCGCCTACCTGGTGAACCTGCGCGGCACGGGCGACGCGATGGGCCTGCAGACGGACACCTTCGTCCAGGACGTGCAGCCGAAGGCGGACATCCTCCTCGTCGTCGACAACAGCGGCTCGATGAGTGACAAGCAGACCAACCTCTCGAACAACTTCTCGGCCTTCATTCAGTACGCGGCCGGCGCCGGCGTCGACTGGCAGCTGGGCGTCACCAGCACCGACGACGATCCGCCCTACTGCCCCGGCTTTGGGCTGCCGTGCACCACGGGCGAGCAGGGCAGGATCGTGGGCGACGTGAACAACCCGAAGATTCTCACCCCCGCGACGCCGACGGTCTCGGCGAAGTTCACCGCGAAGGTGAAGCTCGGCACCGACGGCTCGGGCACCGAGCAGGGCATCGGCGCTTCGGTGCACGCGCTGACGCCGCCGTTGATCGCCAACGAGAACGCCGGCCTGGTTCGCTACGACGCCAACCTCGCGGTGGTGGTGGTGAGCGACGCCGGAGACCAGTCGCCGCAGCCCTACAGCTACTATTACAACCGCCTCTTGAACGTGAAGGGCTTCAACCGGGCGACGATGTTCACCTTCAACCTCATCGGGCCGCTGACGCTGACCGCGCCGTCGGGCTGCACCTACGACGGCACCAACGACGCGACCACCTACAAGCTGCTCGCCACCGCGACCAGCGGCGTCATCAGCGAGATCTGCGATCAGAACTGGTCCCAGAAGCTGCAGGACCTGGGCAAGACCGCCTTCGGCTTCCGCACCGTCTTCTTCCTCACCTCCCCGCCGGACCTGTCGGGCGGCAAGACGCTGACCGTGAAGATCAACGGCATGCCCGCGGCCGCGGCGGACTGGACCTACGACGCGGCGATCAACGCGGTGAAGTTCGACCCGATGAAGACGCCCGGCAGCGGCAAGACGCTGACGGTGACGTACTTCACCGCCTGCCTCTAAGGCGCTTCAGCCCCAACCCAGCCGCTGCGCGAGGAACGGGTTCTCGCGCGAGCGCCAGACGAAGCCGTCGAGCAGGTAGTGGGTCGCCTGGGGCACCGCGAGCAGCGGCACGAGCAGGGTGAGCGCTCCCTCGGGCAGATCCCACGCCCCGGCGCCGAAGAGCGCGGGGTGGTCGTGCCACACCAGCCGGTCCCAGAAGAACTCCTCGAAGAAGGCGAGGCCAATCAACAGCCCGCAGAACCCGGGGAGCCCGGCGCGCAGCAGCACCGACAGCTTCCCGTAGCCTCCCTCGGCCTCTCGGCCCCGCGCGTAGCGAAACAGCAGCGCGAAGTACGGCACCCCGTGGAGCACCACGTTCATCACCGTGAAGGCGAAGTCGCTGCGCGCGAGCACGATGCCGCCGAACCAGGCGACCCAGGTCGCGGCGAGCAACACCACCTTCCCCGGGTGCACCACCTGTCCCCGCAGCCGCCGCGCCCCTTGGGTTCCGAGCCAGGCGAGCAGCACCGCGCCGTCGAGCCAGAGCGCGGCGTCTCCGAGCCACCGCGGCAGGCCTCCGGCGAAGTCGTTCTCGACGAACCACCAGAAGGGCCGGGGGAGGTTCGCGTGCCACCAGACGACGGGGCCGAGCGTCGCGGCGTAGATGGCGAGCGCGTCGAAGCGGACCTCGGCAGTCGAGCTGCCGCTGCGCCGCCCGTAGAGCACCATCCACCCCACCTGCTGCTTCACGAAGTGCCAGGCGGCGGCGTAGGCGAACAGCCGCCAGAAGAAGCCGCTGGAGACGCCATAGGCGACGACGCCCAGCGCCCAGGAGAACAGCGGCGCGCCGGCGTAGAGCAGTGGCCGCCGGCGCAGCTCGTCGCCGTCGAGGTAGACGCGGAACAAGGTGGACCAGACGTGGGCGACGTCGATGCCCAGCACCAACACCGCCCAGGCCCACAGCGGGGTGTCGCCGCTGATGCCGAGCGCCGGAGCGGCGAGC
>JAYVRT010000363.1:0-6332 GCA_043776025.1 Archangiaceae bacterium
TCGAGGCGACGGTGCGGGCCTCGCTGGCTCCCTACAACACCTGCGAAGACATCGACGCGCTGGTCGCCGCATTGCAGCGGCTGCAAGTGGGGCACGCCACGCTAAAGTAGTCGGCATGGCAACCCACCTGGCTCCGCTCGCGGCGAGAGACCTGATCGCCGCGGGAGGCGTCGAGGTCATCGACGTGCGCGACGCCACGGAGTTCGCGGCGGGCCACCTGGCCGGCGCACGCAACATCCCGCTCTCACTGTTCAAGGCCGACCCGAAGGGCTCGGTCAAGGCGGCCCGGGTGCTCTTCGTTTGCGCCAAAGGCATTCGCAGCGCCACCGCGGCGAGCGCGGCCGAGGAGGCGGGCGTGAGCCACGTCTACAGCCTCGACGGCGGCACCTCGGCGTGGTCGGCAGCGGGCCTGCGGCTGGAGGAGCCACCGGTGGCCGCGGCCATCAGTCCCCTCGACGTGGCGGGGAGCAGCCCGGGGGCGGACGACAGCTGCGGGCTGCCCGAGCCGGGCCTCGACGCCGTCGTCGGAGAAAATCTCAAGGCGCTGCGCCAGAAGCGCGAGCTGTCGCTGGACGCAGTGGCGAAGCTCACCGGCCTCAGCCGCACCCTGCTGGGGCAGATTGAAAACGGTCAAGGCGCTCCGAGCGTGGCGGTGGTGTGGAAGATCGCGCGGGCGTTCGACGTGCATTTCTCGGCGTTGATCGCGACCTCTGAACGGGTGGCGACGAAGGTGTTGCCCGAGCAGACCGCGCGCCGGCTGGTGAGCCCCGACGGCCGCTTTTCCTCGCGCGCGCTGTATCCGCTCAGCGACCGCCCCGACGTCGAGTTCTATGAGCTGTTCCTCGCCGCGCACAGCCGCGAAGACGCGCAGCCGCACCCGCCAGGCACCCGGGAGAACCTGATCGTCAACGCCGGCCAACTCGACCTCATCGTCGGCAGCGAACGGTTCGAGCTGCGCAAGGGCGACGCGATTCTCTTCAGCGCCGACGTCCCTCACTCGTACGTGAACCCGGGCAGCGCCGACTGCTGGATGTACCTGGTGATGACCTACGCCGGCCCGAAGGGGGACTGGGTGCGTCCGGTTTAACGTCGGCTTGTCTTATATAGCGGACGCGGCTACAAACCGGGCCCTACCCCCAAGGAGACCCGATGACCCTGCGACTTGGCGACACCGCCCCTGACTTCACTGCCGCGACCACCGAAGGACCGCTCTCGTTTCACCAGTGGTTGGGTGACAGCTGGGGTGTCCTCTTCTCTCACCCGAAGGACTTCACCCCGGTCTGCACCACCGAGCTGGGCCGGGTCGCGAAGCTCAAGCCGGAGTTCGACAAGCGCAAGGTGAAGGTAATCGGCCTGTCGGTGGACGCGCTGGGCAACCACGCGGCCTGGGCCAACGACATCGCCGAGACCCAGGGCGCGGCGCTCAATTTCCCGTTGATCGCGGACACCGACCGCAAGGTGTCTGACCTGTACGACATGATTCACCCCGCGGCGAACGACACCTTCACTGTGCGCTCGGTGTTCGTGATCGGCCCCGACAAGAAGGTGAAGCTGACCCTCACCTATCCCGCCAGCACCGGCCGCAACTTCGACGAGCTGCTGCGCGTCATCGACTCGCTGCAGCTGACCGCGAAGTTCAAGGTCGCGACGCCGAGCGATTGGAAGAACGGCGAAGACGTCATCATCGTGCCTGCGGTGTCGGACGACGACGCAAAGAAGGCCTTCCCCACGGGCTGGAAAGCGGTGAAGCCGTACCTGCGGCTGGTGCGCCAGCCTCAGTAGCGCTTCGCCCCAGGGGCCCGGCGACGGACCCGGTCCTGACCGCCGCCACCGGGCTTCTGGGCGCCTCAACTGGCCCTGAAAAGCTCGAACACTTCCGCGGTTGCACCCGAAGACCCTTGTGCTAGGGACGCGCTGCCTTGCCCGACCCGGACGACGAGCTGTCTCCGATGGCAAAGACGTACCGGGATGCAGGGCCGTGGATGGAGGCAAGCTCCTTGCTCACGGGTGGTGCGGTGTTCGGAGTGGTGGCGGGTTGGGCGCTGGACAAGTGGTTCGGGTGGAAGCAGCCGTGGGGAATCATCGGCTGTTCGGTGCTGGGGATCGGGGTCGGCTTCTACGGGTTCTTTCGAGCAGTCCTGAAGATGGGGAAGAAGAAGTGAAAGGGTTCTCCTACTACGCGGCGGTGAGCGGAGCGGTGGCTGCGGCCTCCGCCGTCGTCGTCCCCCTCGTGCCCGCCAACAACGACACCCACCTCGCCGCCTGGCTCGGCATCGGCCTGGCCACCGTGTCCGGCGCAATCGCCCTGCTGCTCAAGCGCCGGGCAATCAGCACCGACGGCCTCGAGTCGCTCACCTCCGGAATGAAGACCCTCGCCCAGGTGATGGCGCTGCGGGGGATGCTGCTCGCGCTCGGCCTGCTGTGGGTCACCCGGCACGGCGAGGGCGCGATGGGCTTCGTCGTCGGCTTCTTCGTCGTCTACCTCGGCCAGCAGTGGCTGGAGATCAGCTACCTGCTCACCGAGTCGAAGCGGAACTCCCTCCCCAAGGTTCAGACTTAAATGACCTCGCGACTGCTGACGTTGGCGCTGTGCCTGACTGCCACCGCCGTTTGGGCCGAAGAAGAGGCCGCTGCCCCCGAAGGCCACGGCCACGCGGCCCACGCCGAGGGCGCCGAGCACCACGACACCCCGACGGTGATCATCCACCACGTCAGCGACGACCTCGACTACGAGTTCGAGCTCCCCTGGCTGGGCGTGGAGCACAACCCGACGCTGCACCTGGGCGAGGTGTTCTCCGGGCTGGTCTTCGAGAAGGCCCCGGGCGCCTGCGCCGCCGAGATTCCCAAGGCGTTCGACGCGTTCCCCGGCCTGGGCGCGTGGTTCGTCAACGGCTGCTACGACCTGCGGCCGACGAAGAGCATCCTGATGATGTGGATCGCCGCGGCGATTCTGCTGCTGCTGGTGTTCGGCTACTCCCACCGCGACAGCAGCAAGCTGGTGCCCCGCGGCGTCGGCCCGCACATCATCGAGATTCTGGTGCTCTTCGTCCGCGACGAGATCGCGGTGAAGAACATCGGCAAGGAAGAGGCGCCCCGCTACACCTCGTTCCTCACCACCCTCTTCTTCTTCATCCTCACGATGAATTGGCTGGGCCTGGTGCCGAACTTCGGCAGCGCTACCGGCAACCTCGCGGTCACCGCCGCGCTCGCCATCTGCACCTTCGTCCTCACCCAGATCGCCGCCTTCCGTTCGGCCGGCCCGGGCGGCTTCATCGCGCACCTCACCGGCGGCGCCCCGGCGTGGCTGTGGCCGATCATGGTGCCGGTCGAGATCCTCGGCCTGTTCACCAAGCCGTTCGCCCTCACCGTGCGTCTGTTCGCCAACATGCTCGCAGGCCACATGGTGCTCTTCTTCCTCTTGGGCCTCATCTTCATGCTCCACCCGGCGATGGCGATCGTCGCGGTGCCGATGGCGACGGCGATCTACTTCCTCGAGCTCTTCGTCGGCCTGGTGCAGGCGTACATCTTCACCCTGCTCTCCGCGCTCTACATCGGGATGGCGGTGGCGATGGGCCACCACGCCCACGACGACGCCCACGCCGAGAAGGCCCACTGACGGCGACTCGATTTTCAAAGCACCCCGCGGCGCCTCTCTGGCCGCGTTGGAGGTAGCACCCCAAGGGCACCACGACTTCCCCTTCCCAAAAGCCAAGTCATCACGAAACGGAAAGTGTCATGACCTCAGTCGCACTCGCGTATCTCTCGGCAGGAATCGGAGCAGGCCTCACCATCATCGGCATCGGTCTCGGCATCGGCCGTCTCGCCGGCGCCGCGCTCGACGGCTCCGCCCGTCAGCCGTCGTCCACGGGCGACTTGCGGACCACGATGCTCATCGCCGCCGGCCTCATCGAAGGCGCCGGGTTGTTCGCGTTGATCATCTGCATCCTCCTCGTCGTCAAAACCTGAAGAAACGCCTTTTCCGTCCCGGGCGCATTGGCGGTCGCGCCCGGGGCGGCTGACTCTTAGAACCCAAGAGAAAACCCCATGAACTTCCTCGTGCTCGCGGCAGGCTTCACCGACGTCCGGCCGGGCCTCATCTTCTGGACGCTGATCACCTTCTTCATCGTCGCGTTCCTGCTGCGGCGGATGGCGTGGGGGCCGATCCTCAAGGCGGTCGAAGAGCGCGAGAAGGCGATCAGCGGGTCGATCGAAGCGGCCAAGCGCGAGCGCGCCGAAGCGGAGAAGCTGCTGGGCGAGCAGAAGACGGCGATCGCCGGCGCCCGCGCGGAAGCGGCGGAGATGATGCGGAAGAACCAGGCGGACATGGAGAAGTTCCGCGAAGACCTGATGGGCAAGTCGCGCAAGGAGGCCGAAGACCTCAAGGTCGACGCCCGCCGCAGCATCGAGGAAGAGCGCAACAAGGCGATCGCGGAGATCAAGGCGCAGACGGTCGGGCTGGCGCTGCAGGTCGCGGAGAAGCTGCTCGAAGAGAAGCTCGACGACGCGAAGCACAAGGCGCTCGCCGAGAAGTTCGTCGCTGAGCTGGGCAAGCAGCCCCGGGCCTAAGCCCCACGCGCTTTCTGCGCCGACTTCAGGTACACGCGGCGCATGGGTCTCTCCATCGGAATCGTCGGCCTCCCCAACGTGGGAAAGTCGACCCTCTTCAACGCGCTGTCGAATGCCGGCGCGCTCGCCGCCAACTACCCGTTCGCCACCATCGAGCCGAACATCGGCGTGGTGCCGGTGCCGGACGAGCGGCTGCAGAAGCTGGCGTCGATCGCCAACCCCGAAAAAATCCTTCCCACCGCGCTCGAGTTCGTCGACATCGCCGGCCTGGTGCGCGGCGCGAGCAAGGGCGAAGGCCTGGGCAACCAGTTCCTCGGCACCATCCGCCAGGTCGACGCGGTGCTCTACGTGCTGCGCTGCTTCGAAGACGAGAACATCACCCACGTCGAAGGGTCCGTCGACCCGCTCCGCGACAAGGAGACCGTCGACACCGAGCTGTGCCTCAAGGACCTCGACTCGGTGGACAAGCGCAAAGACCGGACGCTGAAGTCGATCAAGGTCCCGGGCAAAGAAGGCGAGCTCGCCCGCGCCGAGATGGCGGTGCTCGACAAGGTCAAGGCCAAGCTCGACCAGGGAATCCCGGTGCGTGCCCAGGGCCTCAGCGAGGAGGAGCTGCTCGCCATCCGCGAGCTGTTCCTGCTCACCAGCAAGCCGGTGCTCTACATCGCCAACGTGATGGAGAACCAGCTGGCGAAGGCGGCCGAGGACAAGCACGTGAAGGCGGCGCTGGCGATCGCCGAGAAGGAAGGCGCCGAGCTGGTGGTGCTCGCCGCCGCGCTCGAGGCCGAGATTCAGCAACTGCCCGTCGAGGAGCGCCCCGAGTTTCTCAGCTCCGCGGGCCTCGACGAGCCGGGCCTCAACAAGGTCATCCGCGCCGGCTTCAAGCTGCTCGGCCTGCAGACCTACTTCACCGTGGGCCCGAAGGAGGTCCGCGCCTGGACGATTCACAAGGGCTGGAAGGCGCCCCAGGCGGCGGGCGTGATCCACACCGACTTCGAGAAGGGCTTCATCAAGGCCGAGGTCATCTCCTGGAAGACGCTGGTCGAGCTCGGCAGCGAGGCGGCGGCGCGGGAGAAGGGCCTGCTGCGCGTCGAGGGCAAGGAGTACGTGGTGCAGGACGGCGACTGCATGCACTTCCGCTTCAACGTCACGACGTAGAACGCGATGGGCAACGAGGTGAAGTGCCGCGCCCTCGTCGAAGGCGTCCCCGACGAGGGAACAGCACTCCTCGAGGCCGACGCGCTGGTGTTCCGGGGCACCCGAAAGCTCTCGGTGCCTTTTGCGAAGACCCGCTCGGCCCGCGCCGACGACGCCTGGCTCCGGCTCGGCCCGCTCGCGCTCGAGCTGGGGCCGGACCAGGCGGAGAAGTGGGCGCACGCGATTGCCCACCCCAGGTCGGTACTGGAGAAGCTCGGCGTCAAAGCGGGGCAGACCGCGGTGTTGCTCGGCGCGCTGCCGGCCGAGTTCGCCGAGCAGCTGAAACACCGCGGGTTGACGGTCACCCGCCGGCTCCCAAAGAAGCTCCCCGCCCTCGTCTTTCTGCTCGTCGCGACGCCCAAGAAGCTCAACCAGCTGCCGCGGATCGCCGACGACGGAGCGCTGTGGCTGATCCGCGCCAAGGGAAAGGACGCCCCGGTGACCGAGCACCAGAGCCGGGCCGCCGGCCGGGCCGCGGGGCTCGTCGATGTGAAGGTGGTCTCGTTCTCCGAGACCCTTTCCGCCGAGAAGTACGTCGTGCCACTTCAACGGCGCGGAATCCGGCCCTG
>JAYVRT010000364.1:0-1966 GCA_043776025.1 Archangiaceae bacterium
GTTTGACGCGCCGAACGAGAACTTCGAGTTGCCCGCGCTCGACGCCGAGAAGGTGGTCGACGTCAGCCTCAAGGACCTGATCGCCAGCACGCCCGCCCCGCCGGCCGATCTCTCTGCGGCGGAGAGCGACCCCGACTCGTTCGACATCGACATCGACCTCGACCTCTCAGCCGCGGCGAAGGCCGAGGTCGCGGTGTCGTCGGCGCCACGCCCGGCGCCTGGTGCCCCGGTGTTCCTCAAGCCGCCAGCGACGATCGACGCCCGCGGTCCGGTGGTGGGGATTGATCTCGGCACCAGCAACACCTGCTGCGCAGTGCTGGTGAACGGCAAGCCGCAGATGCCGCGGTCGAGCGATGGCTACAACCTGATCCCTTCGGTGGTGGCGATCGGCCGCCAGAACGCGTTGCTCGTCGGAAACCGCGCCAAGTCGCAGCTGACCCTGAATCCCGGGCAGACGGTCTACGGCGCGAAACGGCTCGTCGGCCGCGACTACGACAGCGAGACGGTGAAGCAGGTGCGCGAGCGGTTTCATTACCAGATCGTCCCGGGCCACGACGGTCGGGCGGCGGTGAAGCTGGGCGAGCACGTGCTCTCGCTGGAGGAGGTGCAGGGGATCATCCTCCAGGAGTGCAAGCAGATGGCCGAGAAGCACCTCGGCGTCGCGGTCTCGCGCGCGGTGATCACCTGCCCGGCTTACTATTCTGAGCAGCAACGCGAGGCCGTGCGCCGCGCCGCGGCGATGGCCGGCCTCAAGGTCGAGCGGATGCTCAACGAGCCCACCGCGGCCGCGCTGGCCTATGGGCTCAACCGGGGGTTGGCGAAGAAGGTGCTGGTCTACGATCTCGGCGGCGGCACCTTCGATGCCACGCTGCTGCGAATCGACGACAACGTCTTCGAGGTGCTCGCGACCGGCGGCGACATCTTCCTCGGCGGCATCGACTTCGACAACCAGCTCGTCGATGAGCTGCTCGCGCGCTTTGGCAAGCAGCACGGGGTGCCGTTCAACGGCGATCCGGTCGCCTTGTCGCGGCTCGCCGCGGAGGCAGAGAAGGCGAAGATCGCGCTCTCCGAACGGGTCTCCGTCGAGGTGCTGCTGCCGGCGCTGCAGGTGGCCGCCGACGGCAAGCCGCTGGATCTGAAGACCCAGATCACCCGCGTCGAACTCAACGGGCTCTACCAGGAACTGGTGGACCGGACGATCGACGTCGTCAAGGACGTGCTCCTCGATGCGAAGCTGAAGCTCGCTGACGTCGACGACATCGTCCTCGTCGGAGGAATGAGCCGGCTGCCCCTGGTGCGAGAGCGCCTCAAGGCCCTGTTCGGCAAACCTCCGCTGGCCAGCGTGAACGCGGACGAGGCGGTCGCGCTCGGCGCGGCGCTCTACTCCGGCACGGTGGACAAGGTGTCGACCGTGGTGCTGATCGACGTGGTCCCGATGACGATCGGCATCGGCCTGCCGGGCGGGACCTTCAAGCGAATCATTGAACGCAACACCGCGCTCCCCGCCAGCGCCTCCTTCGCGCTCACCACCTCGAAGAAGAACGAGGAGCACCTCGAACTGAACCTGTTCCAGGGTGAAGACAGCCAGCTGATCGGCAACGAGTACGTCGGCACGATCCTGATCGACGGGCTGCCCCAGGGGCCCAAGGGCTCGGTGCAGGTGGTGGTGCACGTGAAGCTCGACCCGGAGTGCGTGCTCAACGTCGAGGCGCGAGACCTGCGGACGCGGGCGCTGTTCAAGGCGACCCTCGCCACCCGTTACACGCCCGAGCAGCTCAAGGCCCGGCTGGGCATCATCTCCCCACCGGGTCCCGGACCGCGTGCGAAGGAGCTCGCGAAGCGCGGCGGAGGCTTCTGGGCGGGCCTGAAGCGCGCGCTGGGAAAGACCGCCTGATTAGAAGCAGGACACGTCGTTCTGGGTGTTGACGGGCGCGCCGGGGGTGAAGTTCCTCGCCGCGCCCGTCAG
>JAYVRT010000365.1:0-6323 GCA_043776025.1 Archangiaceae bacterium
ATCTGCCGCACCGACCGCAACGTCCCGCAGGAGATGAAGGACAAGATCGCGATGTTCTGCAACGTCGAGCCGGGCAACGTCTTCGTCTCGCCCGACGTCAGCACCATCTACCAGCTGCCGATCGAGCTCCACCGCCAGGGCCTCGACGAGCGGCTCTCGGAGATCATGAACATCTGGGCGCGCGGCCCGAAGCTCGACAAGTGGGAGGCGATCGTCGAGAAGGCGCTGCGCCCGAGCAAGGGCGAGGTGAAGATCGCGATCGTCGGCAAGTACGTCGACCTGAAGGAAGCGTACAAGTCGCTCAACGAGGCGCTGATCCACGGTGGCATCGCCAACGACGTGAAGGTCTCGCTCAAGTACGTCGATTCCCAGGAGGTCGAGGCGCAGGGCCCGACCGCGCTGCTCGCCGACTGCCACGCGGTGCTGGTGCCCGGCGGCTTCGGGGTCCGCGGCACCGAGGGGAAGATCGCCGCGGTGAAGTACGCCCGGGAGAAGAAGATTCCCTTCTTCGGGATCTGCCTCGGGCTGCAGATGGCGGTGATCGAGTACGCCCGCAGCGTCCTCAACCTGAACCAGGCCAACTCACTCGAGTTCGACGAGAAGACGCCCGACCCGGTGGTCAGCCTGATGGAGTCGCAGGCCAACGTCACAGACAAGGGCGGGACGATGCGGCTGGGCGCGTACCCCTGCGCGCTCAAGGCCGGCACGCTCGCGCGGCAGCTCTACGGCGCCGACACCGTCAGCGAACGGCACCGCCACCGGTTCGAGGTGAACAACCTCTACCGCGGGCGGCTGCAGGAAGCCGGGCTGGTGTTCTCCGGCGTCAACACCGAGCTCAACCTGGTGGAGATGATCGAGCTCACCGACCACCCGCACTTCATCGGCTGCCAGTTCCACCCCGAGTTCCAGAGCAAGCCGTTCGCGCCGCACCCGCTCTTCTCCGGCTTCATCCGCGCCGCGCAGAAACACCGGGACCAGCGGCCCGCATGATCTCCCTGTGCGGGAAGCCGGTGGGGCCGAAGCAGCCCCTGTTCGTCATCGCTGGGCCGGACGTGATCGAATCCGAGGACTTCGTCCTGCGCCACGCGAAGCGGGTGCGCGAGGTTTGCGAACGGGTCGGCGTGCCCTTCGCCTTCAAGTGCAGCTACGACAAAGCCAACCGCACCAGCCTCAAGTCGTTTCGCGGCCCGGGGATGGCGGCGGGGCTGAAGATCCTCGAGCGGGTCAAGCGCGAGTGCGGGGTGGCGATTCTCACCGACGTGCACGGGCTCGAGCAGGTCGGCCCGGTGGCCGAGGTGGCCGACATCCTCCAGGTCCCCGCGTTTCTCTGCCGGCAGACGGACCTCGTCGTCGCGGTGGCGAAGACCGGCCGGGGGGTGAACTTGAAGAAGGGGCAGTTCGTCTCGCCGATGGACATCGTCCACAGCGCGCGCAAGGCCTTCGACTCCGGCAACCCCAACGTCCTCGTCACCGAGCGCGGCAGCAGCTTCGGGTACCGCAACCTGGTGGTCGACATGCGCGGCTTTGAGATCATGCGCGAGGCGGGCCTGGCGACCTGCTTCGACGCCACCCACTCGGTGCAGCTGCCGAGCGCGGGCGAAGGCGAGACCGCCGGCGAGCGCAAGTTCGTCCCCCTGCTGGCGCGCGCCGCCGCCGCCGCCGGCATCGACGCCCTCTTCACCGAGGTGCACGAGAGCCCCGACGCGGCGCTCTGCGACGGCCCCTGCTCCCTGACGTTCGAGACCTTCGAGCAGGTGCTGCGCGACGTGCTCGCCATCCGCAAGACCCTGAGGCACCAAGCGTGACCCCTGCTGCGTTCAACAAGGCTGCGAAGAAGGTGAAGCTGTTGGTGTTCGACGTCGACGGTGTGCTCACCGACGGCGGGCTGTACTACGGCCCCGAGGGAGAGGCGTTCAAGCGCTTCAACGTCAAAGACGGCCACGCGCTGGTGATGGCGCGGATCACCGGCCTTCCGGCGGCGGTGCTCACCGCGCGGACCTCGAAGATCGTCGCGGTGCGCGCGGCGGAGCTGAAGCTCGCCGGGGTGCTCCAGGGCCAGAAGTACAAGGCGCCCGGGCTGCTCACCCTCTGCGGCACGCTCGGCCTCAAGCCGTCGGACTGCGCTTACATGGGCGACGACACCAACGACCTCCCCCCGATGGAGCTCGCCGGCCTCACCGCTTGCCCTTGCGACGCGGCGATCGAGGTGCAGCAGGCGTCCGACTTCGTCAGCAAGCTTCCCGGCGGCCACGGCGCCGCGCGGGACTTCGTCGAGCGGGTGCTCAAGGCCCAGGGCCGCTGGCAGCAGGCGCTGGACGCGATGCGCAACGCCTGAGCGTCATTAACCGTTAGAAGCAGGCCGCGGTGACGTAGCTGACGCACTTGTTGGCGCTGCAGTAGCCGCCGGTGCAGCTGTCGAAGGCGGTGCACGCCGCGCCGGCCGCGAGCTGCGCGAGGCAGGTCTTGGAGGTCGCGTCGCAGTAGAGCCCGCTGGCGCAGTCCTTCGAGGCCGAGGCGCTGCAGGCCTGGTTGAGGGCGAACGGCTTGTGGCAGGTGTTGCCCGTCGCCGCGGCGTTCGCCTTGCCACAGCGCAGGTCGTAGTTGCACTCCGAGCCGGTGCAGGTGGCGCCCTCTCCCAGGCGCGCGGCGCAGGTCTTCAGGGTGGGGTCGCAGTACAGCTCGAGCTTGCAGCTGAGCGTGCCAGTCCCCATCTGACCGCAGGAAGCCCCGACACCAGCCGGGGCGGCGCACTTGTCGTTGATGCAGCTGTAGAACAGGTCGCACGGCGCCGTGCTGCTGCAGGTGTCTCCGACCAGCTTCGGCGTGGTGCAGGTCTTGGTGTCCGACGAACACGTCAGCCCGGCGGCGCAGACGCTCGACGTCCCAGTGCCGGTGCCGCAGGAGCTGCCCTGTCCGGGCGGCTGGCTGCAGGTGCCGGAGATCAACACCAGGCCCACGGCGCACTGGCTGGGGGAGGTCGCCGCCTGGCCGGCCGGGACGCGGTCCTTGCAGGTGCCGGGGCACTTCCCGTCGACCTCGACGGTGCAGTACGCCGAGGGGACGCACTCACCATTTCCGCACGACTGGCCGACCGGGACCTGGCCCACGTAGACCGAGCGGCAGTCGCCCGATACGGCGGAGAGCGCGGAGAGCGAGCAGCTCGCGGTGGCGTACCCGTTGAGGCAGCGGCTCGCGGCGGCTCCGTCGTATTTTATCTTCCCCAGCTCGATCGCCTTTCCGTAGACGTCGGTCGTCGAGGAGTAGCTGCCGAGGATCGAGTCGTAGAACTGAACGCAGGCGGACTGTGAGCCGGTGATCCCGCAGTTGGCGAAGTGGGCGCAGACCGCCTTGAACGACTCCGAGGTGTAGTTCTCCCGCGAGATGCTCCCGCCGAACCCTCCCCCACATGAGACCAGCGACAGCAGCAGCAGTGCGATGAATCGGTTCATTTGGGTAGCCCCCTTGAGCTGGCGAGCGCTCTAGCCGTCCGGAGACCCGCGGGTCAAACGGTGAGCGGAGCCGTTCAGCCGCTGCACGGAACCATTCAGCGACGGGCGCGGACACGCATCCCATCTCCCCGCCACCGTTCGACTTCTCTACCCCGTTCGCTCGGCCTGAACGTTGCTCTACCCGCCGAAAACACCGGAGGCGTTCAATGCGTCGCTCATTTCCAATTCTCCTCGCAGCAGTCACCGCTGCCTTTCTCTTCGGCTGTGAAGGCAAGGCAGGAAAGGACGGTGCCGAAGGCCCAGCCGGGAGCACCGGCCCCACGGGCCCCGCGGGCCCAGCGGGCGATGCCGGAGCAACAGGGCCGATCGGCCCGACCGGCCCTGCCGGGGATGCCGGCGCCCCTGCCCTCACCACGGGCACGATCAACGGCACGGTGTGGGACGTCTCCGACGCCGGGATGCCAGGCGTAGCGGTCACCACCTTGCCCGCTTCGGCCACCGCGACGACCGCGGCCGACGGCACCTTCACCTTGAGCGCGGTGAAGATCGGCTCGTACTCGGTCGTGGCCACGCGGCCGAGCTGGGGCACCTCCACGGTGGTCAACGTCGGGGTCGCCGCCGGCGCCAGCACCTCGGTCGACATCGTGCTGAAGGTCGCCGCCAACTCTCCGGGCACCATCAGCGGAACCGTCACCGACTCGAAGAAGCCGACGCCGACGCCGTTGTCTGGCGTGGTGGTGAAGGTGGAAGGCACGACCCTCACCGCGACCACCAGCGCCACCGGAGCCTTCTCGCTCACCGGTGTCCCCCCCGGCCCGCACTTCCTCTTCGCGAAAGCGCCGACCGCCGCGTTCCTCGACACCGACACCCGCAACGCCATCTTCGTCACCCCGGCCGGGATCGTCTCCGGAGTGAAGCTGGCGCTCTCCGCCCGTCCCAGTGACGCCGCCCACTACGTCGGCAACGCCGCTCCCGCGGGCCAGGGCTGTCAGTTCTGCCACGCCGCCATCGCCGGCCCCGAAGCGGCTTCCGCGCATGGCCGTTCACTGACCCGCATCACCCACGACGGTGCCGGCAAGGCCACCGCGGGCGCCTTTGCCCGGATGCTCAACGCGACCCTCACCACGCCCCGCATCGTGATGGTGCCGCTTACCGGCACGATCTCCAGCGGCCTCGTCGCGCAGATCACCGGAGCAGGCACGCTCTTCCAGACCGGCGGGGCCGCCAACGCGCTCGTCGCTGGCGACGTGCTCGGCTACACGCCCGTCGGGCTCACCTGGCAGCGCCTGGGGACGATCGCCTCGGTCGACAGCGACACCCAGGTGACGCTCACCGCCGCGCCCACCTACGCCCCCGGCGTCACCTCTCTGGCCGGCGCGAAGTACAGCGTCGTCCGCCTGTCACGCAGCTACACCAAGATGATGCCCGAAGACTCGAACGACATCGTCGCGCCGGCGTGGCCCGGCGTGAAGGCGACCAACCCCAACTACGACGTGAACGACTGCCGCATCTACGACACCACCTGCGCCGGCGGGGCGAAGTACGCCGACGGCCAGGTCAACGTCTACCTCTGTAACCTCAAGGACGGCGTCACCTACGTCAACGACGAGTACGTGCAGAAGTTCGGCGGCAACCCGTACACCTGCGCCGACGCGACCTTCTACGACGGCGTCACCACCCCGGCGGTGCCGATGGTGCACACCGAGGTCATCTACGGCGGGCTCGGTGACAAGGACGCGGCGGGCGTGTCTCACCCGAACATGGGCGTGTTCAAGCAGCGCTTCCAGGGCCGCCTGGCTGACATCAAGGGCGCCGACGCCTGGACCTACACCGCGGGCAAGAACGTCGACAGCCTGACGCTGCCGATTCAGGTGCTCGAGTCCGGCGACAAGGTGAACGGCGGCTTCAAGATGAACGGCTACCACCCGACCGAGCAGAAGTTCCCGGGTGAGTCGTGGACGCAGCGCACCCGCACTTTCTCCCACGGCTGCGCCGGCTGTCACAACACCGGCCTGACCATCGCCTGGGATCCGGTCACCGTCACCCTGCCGTTCGGCCGCGACGGCGCGCCGAACAACAGCCCGATGACCTTCTCGGCGATCAAGACCTACCAGTTCCTCGACGAGAACCTCACCTGTGAGCACTGCCATGGCCCCGGCAGCGAGCACGTCGCCAACCCTGGCGCCGGCAGCGCAATCATCAACCCGAAGCTGATGACGGCCGAGGCCGAGCGTCAGGCCTGCGGCAAGTGCCACGCCTACGACGACGCCACCAACGCCAAGCCGTTGCAGGACTACGGCTTCGAGTTCCCGTGGAACTCCGACAACGCGGCCAAGGTCGGTGGCGGCGACTATGTGCCGGGCGTCTACGACCTCGGGACCTACTTCGATAACTGGGACGAACGGCTCGTCGACGACGAGGCGATCTGGGACCCGGTCGCCAACGGCGGGAAGCTCTACGGCCAGGCGCACCGGCAGCAGTACGTGATGCTCGCGCAGTCGAAGCACACCGACAACCCGTACGAGAAGGTGACCTGCACCAACTGCCACGACGCGCACACCCAGTACCTCTCGAACCCGGTGACCACCTCGTCCGCCGGCGAGGCCTACAAGTTCAGCGGGGCCGACTACCGCCAGAACGTGCTCTGCCTCACCTGTCACGCGGGGGTCGGCGGGCCCGATGCTCCGTTCGACCTCGTCAGCAAGGCCGACGTCGCCAATCTGCATACGCTGGCCGGCGGCACGGTGACGAAGAACGGCGTCGCGGTCGCGCCCACCTCTGAAGAGGCCTACAGCTCGCGGCTCCTCATCGGCGACGTGGTCTCGAAGCACATGTACGACAAGACGAAGATGATCGCGCCCTACGACCCGGCGA
>JAYVRT010000366.1:0-6320 GCA_043776025.1 Archangiaceae bacterium
CCGGTAAGCCGGTTCCCGACGTGGTGGTCACGGCGACCTCGCCTTCGCTGCAAGGCGAAGAGATCGTCGTCACCGACTCCACGGGCACATACCGCATTCCCCAGCTGCCGCCGGGCACCTACAGCATCCGGCTCGAGAAGGAGTCGTTTCGACCCTACTCCCGGCAGGACATCCAGCTGCGCGGAGACCGCACGGTGCGGCTCAACATCCAGCTGCAGCCCGAGGCGCTGAAGGCCGAGGAAGTGGTGGTCGTCGGCCGGCCGCCGACGATCGACGTCGGCTCGAGCACGACCGGGGTCAACGTCGGGCAGGACTTCCTCAAGAACATCGCGATCGTCCGCCCAGGTGCGAAGCGCTCGGGCACCCGGTCATTCGAGTCGCTGGCCGAAGTGGCGCCGGGCGTGAACGCCGACGACTACGGCTTCTCGGTCGCGGGCACCACGTCTCCCGAGAACCAGTTCGTGATCGACGGCCTGTCGGTCAATGACCCGGCCTTCGGCGTCCTCGGCACGCCGCTGTCGGTCGAGTTCGTCCAGGACGTCAACGTGATCACCGGCGGCTACATGCCGGAGTACGGCCGGGCGACCGGCGGCGTGATGAACGTCGTCACCAAGTCGGGCAGCAACGAGTTCCACGGTTCGATCTTCGGCAACTGGACCCCGGGCGCGCTCGAGGGGAAGAAGACCGACGTGAAGAGCTCGTCGTCGTCGATTCCGACCCCGAAGTCGGTCACCTGGAACCTCGGAGACTTCGGCGCGGAGATCGGCGGCCCGATCCTCAAGGACAAGCTGTGGTTCTTCGCCGGCTTCAACCCGACCTTCGCCCGCTTCCGGGTGACCCGGAAGATCAACCGCTTCACCGACACGGCCTGCACCGACCCGAAGTCGATGACCTGCGTCGGCGGCAAGGACGGCGTGGTCAACGCCGACGACGTCGACAAGAACGGCGACCGCACGATCGAGGAGCTGCCCGGCACGCAGAAGCAGTACTTCGCCGACGCCCGCAGCTACCAGTACATCGGGAAGCTGACCTACCTCATCAACTCCGACCACAACATCAGCCTCTCCGTCTACGGCGCGCCGACCAGCTCCGGTGGCCCCGGCCAGGCCGGCATCGACCCCAAGCTCGGCGCGATCGACAACGTCGGCCCCGGGCAGCTGAGCGCGCTCGCCTACAAGTACGTCAGCAACGCGAACGACGTCTCGGCGAAGTATTCGGCGGCGTTCTTCGACAAGCGCTTGCTGCTCGACGTCACCGCCGGCTGGCACCACCAGGACAGCGGGCAGACCCCGGGCGACGGCTCGAACATCGGCGACACCACGGGTGATGCGAGCAGGTCGGCGGTGATCTTCCGCCGCACCAACCGGCACTCGCTGCTCGACTTCGAGCAGCTCAACCCCGAAGCCGCCGCGCTCTGCGATCCCGCGGGGACCGCGAAGGCCACCAAGTGCCCGGTCTCGGGCTACGTCCTCGGGGGCCCCGGCTACATGGACTCCGCCTCGCTCGACCGCTACCAGGGCCGCGCGGTCGGGACCCTGCTGCTGAGCGCCGCCGGCCACCATGTGATCAAGGCTGGGTTCGACGTCGAGGTGCTGAATTTCACCCACACCAAGGCGCGTTCGGGCAACGTCGACCTCCGCGAGAGCACCTCGGGGACCTCGTTCTTCGACGTGCGCCAGTATGGCTACCTCACCGGCCCGGATGAAGCGGTGCAGCAGGCGAAGCAGACGGCGACCGTGAAGTCGACCTCGATTGGCGGTTTCCTCCAGGACAGCTGGAACATCGTCGACCTCGTGACCCTCAACGCCGGCGTCCGGGTCGATCAGCAGACGATCTTCGGCGCGGACGGCAACGTGGGCATGGCGATCAACAACCAGATCTCTCCCCGCGTTGGCTTGATCTACGACTTCACGCAGTCGGGCCGGTCGAAGATCTTCGCCAACTACGCCCGCTTCTACGAAGGCGTGCCGCTCGACGTGGCCGACCGCAGCTTCCCCGGTGAGCGGCAGTACGGCTTCAGCCGCACCCGGGTCGCGGGCGCCAACCCGTTCCACCCCGGTGAGAACGCGGGCTGCGATCCGTTGAAGGACTTGAACCAGACCAAGGTCGAGTGCCTCGACCCGAAGAACTACCGCCAGCTGGGCGGAAGCACGTCGCCGAGCCAGTTCGCGAGCGTGACGGGCGGCGATCGGGTGCCGGTGGACCCGAACCTCCAGCCCCAGTCGTCGGACGAGATCGTGGCCGGCGGCGAGTACGAGCTCATCTCCGACGGGCGCGTGGGCCTCAACTACACCCACCGCTACATGAACAACGTCATCGAGGACATGAGCCGCGATGAGGCGAACACCTACTTCATCGGCAACCCGGGCTCCGGTCTGGCCGCCGACTTCCCCAAGGCGACCCGCGACTACGACGCGCTCACCGTCTACTTCAACAAGGCCTTCAGCGATCTGTGGCTGGCGCAGGTCAGCTACACCTGGTCGTACCTGCGGGGGAACTACGCCGGCCTCTTCCGGCCGGAGACGCAGCAGCTCGACCCGAACATCAACTCCGACTTCGACCTGATCTCGCTGCTGCCCAACCGCACCGGGCCGCTGCCGGGCGATCGCACCCACGTGATCAAGGTGTTCGGCGCGAAGGAGTTCGTGATCAACGGGTCGATGAGCTTCAACGTCGGACTGACCTACAAGGGCCGGTCGGGCAACCCGATCAGCTACCTCGGCTCGCACGTCCTCTACGGCGCAGACGAGGTTTTCGTGCTGCCCCGCGGCTCAGGCGGCCGCACCCCGTGGGTTCACACCCTCGATGCGCGCGCTGGCTTCAACTACAAGTTCACCAAGGACAACTCGCTGCAGGTGTCGTTCGACATCTTCAACATGTTCAACTTCCAGGCGATCACCTCGGTCGACGAGCGGTTCACCGCGGCCGACGTCTCCCCCGTGCAGGTGCCGGCCGGAGTCAACCCGCAGCAGGCGATCTGCATCGCTGGCACGAGCTCGAGGTGCTCGAGCGTGCTCCAGGCGCCGGACAAGACGCCGCTGACGTCGTCTGACATCAACCCGAACTTCAAGAACGCCTCGGGGTACCAGGCGCCGCTGACGGTTCGCTTCGGCATCCGGGTGACCTTCTGATGCCCGCCGCGAACCAGGGAACCACCACCATGAAAACCAAGATCGTCCTTCTTGCAGCGATGCTCGCCGCGACCGCGGGCTACCTCGGGGCCTGCGTCGACCAGCCGAACGCCGGCTGCCCGGTGTTGACGCCGTTCTGGGCGAAGTACGAAATCGTCGACGCTGGCACCGGCTGCGGCAAAAAGAAGGGTGAGCTCGTCGGGTTCCAGAAGTACCACCCGCCGTCCACCAATGACTACAAGCTCGCCTTCCGCTTCGACGGCATCGGCACCGACTGGGACAACGGCCGCAGCGATCCGAATGATCCCGACGGGAAGAAGGTCAATGGGTTCGCGAAGATCACCGAGTTCCCCGCGGCGGATCACTTCTGCGACGTCACCGACTTCGTCGCCCCCGAGGAGACCTGGGACAAGCTGCCCGACGTGACCGAAGACGACGGCGGGATCACCCCCGGCGATCCCCAGCAGTTCAAGCGGTACGACTGGCAGAAGCTGCGGGTGCTCGCCACCGTCAACGCCCCGGGAACCATCCTCACCGGGAAGCTCGCCTACACCGAGGACACCTGCCACGCGGTGTGGAATGTCACCGGCATCTGGCCGCCGACGCAGTGCGACCCAGCCAACAACGACGACGGCAGCTCGGTCGCGGTGGCCCGCGGCAAGGGCTACAACATCGATTGTGATCCGAAGCCGGTCACGATCGAGGACTACAAGGACGCGCTGGCCGATGGCGGACTCAAGGACGGCGGCGAGCCGAACCTGAGCCACCTGTTGGGCTCGGGCCTCAACCCGACCTTCGCTCCCGTGGGCAAGCCGATCACCTGTGGGCCCGGCGGCTTCTGCGAGCCCCAGCTGACCCCGGACGAGATCTCCAAGCTTTAACCAGCCCTTAAGGCTCTCACCGAAGCCCCTGCCTCCCGAAGTGGGAAGCAGGGGCTTCGTGTTTTGGGCGCCCATCGGCTAAGGCACCACGCAGTTGGACGCGCGCTACACATTGATCGATGGCCTGAAGCGCTTGCTGGCGGAGGAGCAGGGCACGCTCTTCAAGCAGGCCTCGCTCAAGGTCGCGCTCTGCTACCCCAGCCCCTACCACGTGGGGATGAGCTCGCTGGGGTTTCAGGCGGTGTACCGTGCGATCCACCACCACCGCGATGCGTCGGCGGAGCGGGCCTTTCTCCCCGATGACGTCGAGGCCTGGCAGAAGGCACGGCTGCCACCGCTGACGATCGAGACCCGCTCGGAGGTGTCGGGCTTCGACGTGCTCGCCTTCTCGGTGGCCTACGAGCTGGAGCTGCCCGGGCTGTTCACGATGCTGCAGCTGAGCGGGCTGCCGGTGCTGCGGGACGAGCGCCCTGCCGACGCGCCGCTGATCGTCGCCGGAGGGCCGATCACCTTCAGCAACCCCGAGCCGCTCGAGCCCTTCATCGACGTGCTGGTGCAGGGAGAGAGCGAAGAGTTGATCGCGATCCTCCTCGACGCGGCGCTCGAAGGGGGCGGACGCGAGGCGATTCGTCAGCGGCTCAAGGACGTGCCTGGCTTCCGCTGCCCCGGGCTCTCGGCTGAGAGCTCCCGCTTCTTCGTCGCCAAGGCGACCGACGCGCTGCTGCCGGCGCACACCCAGGTGCTGACGCCGAACACCGAGCTGCGCTCGATGTACCTGATCGAGCCCGAGCGGGGCTGCAGCCGCGGCTGCCACTACTGCGTGATGCGGCGCACCACCAACGGGGGAATGCGCACCGTGCCCGCGGGCCGGGTGCTCGAGCTGGTGCCGGAGCACGCGCGCCGGGTGGGCCTGGTGGGCGCGGCGGTCACTGACCACCCGAACATCGCGGAGCTGATCGAGACGCTCGCCGCGTCGGGCCGGGAAGTGGGGATCTCCTCGCTCCGCGCCGACCGGCTCACCCCTCGGCTGGTGAAGGCGCTCAAGGCCGGGGGGGCGAAGGTGCTCACCGTCGCCTCCGACGGCGCGTCGCAGCGGATGCGAGATCTCGTCGACCGCAAGCACTCCGAGCAGCAGCTGATCGCCGCCGCGAAGCTGGCGCGGGAATACGAGTTCGAACGGCTCAAGGTCTACAACCTCGTCGGGCTGCCGGGCGAGACCGACGCCGACATCGACGAGCTGGTGCGCTTCACCACCGAGCTGTCGAAGATCTTGAAGGTCGTGCTCGGGGTGGCCCCCTTTGCCGCCAAGCGCAACACCCCCCTCGACGGGTCGCCCTTCGCGGGCATCGCCGAGGTCGAGCACAAGCTCGAGCGGCTGCGCAAAGGGCTCAGGGGCAAGGCCGAGGTGCGACCCACCAGCGCCCGCTGGGCGTGGGTCGAGTACATGCTCGCCCAGTGCGGGCCCGAGGGAGGCCTGGCCGCGCTCGATGCCCACCTCGCCGGCGGCAGCTTCTCGGCCTGGAAGAAGGCGTTCGCGGCGCGGGGCTGCGTCCCCTTCGAGGCGCGCCGCACTGAAGACGGCCGGCGCAACGCGAGCCGGTGGCCGTCGGTGGGCTTGCGCGCCGCCCCACCCGAGCAGGGAGTCCACGGATGACCGAGGTCGAGACGCTGGTGGTGGGAGCGGGGATCTCTGGCCTGGCGACCGCGGCCGCGCTCGGCCCCGGCGCCGAGGTGATCGTGCTCGAGGCCGACAGCCAGGTCGGCGGCTACTGCAAGACGGTGAAGAAGGACGGCTTCGTCTGGGACTACTCGGGGCACTTCTTTCACTTCAAGCACCCGCAGATCGAGGCCTGGCTGCGCGACCGGATGCCGGGACAGGACGTGCGCACGGTGCAGAAGCGCTCGTTCATCTCCTACGGCGGCCGGCAGATCGACTTCCCCTTTCAGAAGAACATTCACCAGCTGCCGCAGGCGGAGTTCATCGACTGCCTCCACGACCTCTACTTCGCGCGCACCCCAGGGGCGGGGGCGCCGCCGACCGAGGACAACTTCAAGCAGATGCTCTACGCCCGCTTCGGCCGGGGAATCGCCGAGAAGTTCCTCATCCCCTACAACGAGAAGCTCTACGCCACCGACCTGACGACGATCGACAAGGACGCGATGGGGCGGTTCTTCCCCCATGCGGATTTGACGGACATCGTGCGCAACATGAAGCAGGCGAACAACGCGACCTACAACGCGACGTTCACCTACCCGGCGGGCGGGGCGGTCGAGTACGTCAACGCGCTGCGCTCGGCGGTGGCGGCGG
>JAYVRT010000367.1:0-6311 GCA_043776025.1 Archangiaceae bacterium
GTGCTGCGGCACGCAGTCGGCACCCACGACTTCTGGGCCTTTCACGAGAAGGCGAGCCCGAGGCTCCCCCGCACCGTGCGCAGCGTCGGTCTGGTCGAGGTGACGCCGGGCCGGGCCGAGCTGCGCCTGATCGGCGACGGCTTTGGCCGCTACCAGGTGCGGTACCTGGTCGGCGGAGCGGTGGGTGTTGCCAGAGGAGAACTCCGCGAAGAGGACTACGTCGCGGGAATTGAGCGGGCGGTGGAGTTCACCGGAGCCAGGGCGCCGGCGCAGGGGCTGATCTTGTGGGAGGTGCTCTACCCTGCCCCCTTCGACCCCTTCTCGCCCGAAGATCGGGCAGCGTCAGCGGGAGTCCCCCGCGAGCCACCCTTCAGCGGACTGCCTTAGTCCATCAACCGTTCTTCGTACTTCTCCAGCAGGTCGCCGATCGCCTCGCGCAGGTACTCGCTCTGGCGGATCCGCGTCTCGCGCGAGAGATCCTTCAGCGTCTCGAGGCGATCCTTGTTCAACCGGAAGACGACGGAGGTGAGGCGGGGGTTTTCGTTCATGTGTGTGTGACCCTCCCTACAGGTGCACACATCGTCTCACACGATTGGGAAGGCTCCAAAAAACCGGCCGCTCAGTCGAACAAATAGGAGCGGAACTGGAAGCCGAGGGTGAGCTCCGCCCCGTAGCGCAGGCCGTCGCCGAAGCCCACCTGGCCGCCGAGCAGGGCGTAGGTCCCGATGATCGGCAGGAAGTCGAGTTGCACCCCGACCGCGACCCGGGGGCCGATCGTCCCGTGCGGAGCGACGAGCGGGGTGATGTGACCGGCGAGATCGAGGTCGAAGAAGGTCTTCCACTGGCCGATGGCGAAGTAGCCGCGGTAGCCGGCGAAGATGCCCAGGTCGAAGGGCCGGCCGAACATCGCCCGCACCGACAGCTTCAGATCGTTGCCGTCGCTGCCGACGCCGAGCGTGGCGCCCAGCTCGAGGCTCCCCTTCCACCCGCCCAGCTCGCTCGGGGTGTTCTGGGGCCGGGTGTTGTTGGCGGTGTCCTTGCGCTCGATGCTGCCGGCGACGAGCAGGCCCAGTGAGCCGCGGTGATCGTAGCGCTCCTCGGCGCTCGCCGCGGTGGCGAAGAGGAACACCAGCAGGGTTTTGGCGAAGGGCTTCACGCGCGGCAGTAGGTGATCGCCAGCGGTGCTGGCATTCGTACCCCTACCCCGCTCGGCGGCCGATTCGTACGACTTTCAATCCGCGCGGCGGCGGCGCACAGCGGCGAGCCCCAACAGGCCGAGCGCCCACAGCGAGGCATCGCCCGCGCCCGACGAGCAACCCGCCGCCGGGAGCTTCGGCACCGAGACGCCGTCGGTGTCGGCGTGGAGCGCGACCGAGGCCACGCGCCACTTCGCCTCGCCGACATTGCCCGCCTCGTCGCGGACCTGCACGGTGACGCCGCCCTGCGACTCGATCGCCGACAGGCCGATGTCCCGGGCCGGGCCGAACGCCGAGAACGCGCCGGTGCCGACCTGGTAGGCGAACTGGAGCTTCTCGCCCGAGGAGATCACGTCGCGAGCGGTCGCGGTGAGCAGATCGTGCTCGCGATCGGCGATGAGCGTCACCTCGGGGGCGTCCCAGTCGACCATGAAGCCGACCTTCACCGGCTCGCTGATGCCGTGGCTGTCTTCCTCGACCCGCGAGCGGACCTCGATGGTGTGCAGGCCTTGAATCAGGAACACCGGGTGCTCCACCTCGAGCTCGTCGCCGAACGCGGGGAAGAACGTGCTCCACGTGCCCTCGTCGACGCGGTAGTCGAACTCAGGCGTGCCCGTCTTGCCCAGCGCGTGGACATCGAGGATCGCCTTCGGCACCGGCAGGCCGTTGCCGGTGGCGCGCATCTGCGCCGCGTTGGGGATCACCGAGCGCTTCAGCTTCGCGAAGGTCATCGGCGCGCTCACCGCGCAGGCGGCGTTGAGCGGGAGCATCTGGGCGTAGAGGCCGAGGTGGTTGTAGAGCGAGGTGCCGGAGATGTTGCTGATCCCCTTCACCTCGTTGATCTTCAGCTTGAACTGCCCGAGCGCGGGGAGCGCGAACGGCTTGAGCGCGCCGGCGAGCGCAGGCTCGGCGAGGCCGATCACCGCGGGGATCAGGTCCGCCAGCACCTTCGGATCCTCGGCGAGCATCTCGCTGTTGCCGGTGCGGATGTTGCCGATCAGCATCTTCAGATCGCCGATCGCCGGGGTCACCGAGGCGCACCCGTTGAAGATCAGCGACAGCGGCAGCGAGATGTCGGCGGTGAGCGAGAAGAGCCGCGCGTAGCGCTCGTCGATCATCGCGTAGAAATCGACCGTCACGTCGGGCAGCTTCACCAGCAGCAGCGGCTCAATCGGCTTCTTCGTCACCGCGTCGAAGGTGCCTTTGCCGATGGACACCGTCGGTGCCTTGTCTGGACGCAGCACGATCATCATCGGCGCGTCCTTGCCGTCGCGGGTCGCGAGCTTGCCCAGCGACGGGAGGAAGGTCTTGAACAGGCCGGAGTTGAGCAGACCGACCGTTGAGCTGTTCATCTGCAGGCACAGCGCGCCCGACTGGTGGGCCTGGTGGAAGGCGAGGTTCAAGAACTGCGACGAGACGCCCAGCGCCGCGTGGTAGGCGCCCTTGGCAGGGTCGGCCTCCGCGTCGAAGTTCGGGGCGGTGACCGCGGTCATCGGCGGCGCGGGCTGGGGCGGAACGCAAGGGGCGACGGTGACCGCGTTCAAGCCGGCGCGGGTTCCGATGTTGATGCCCTGGTCGACGCCGACCGAGCTGCCCGCGGCGACCGACAGATCGAGCAGCGAGTCCGCGGGGACGCCGAAGTTGCCGAGCACCCCGCCCACCGGAACCCGGCCCTCGACGCCGAGGAAGCGCGGGACACACTTGCTGGTCGCTGAGTCCATGCACGTCGAGTTGGCGTCGCAGGTCGAGGCGGCGCTCGGCGGGAACTGCGGGCAGGCCGGCTTGCCGGCGCCGCACTGCTCGCACGACTGCGCGGCGACCGCCTTGCTGATCTGCGTCTGCAGCATCGGAGAGATCAGCCCCAGCAGCAGGTTCTTCAGCGGCGCCCAGTCCGCGAGTCCACAGAGGATGTCGCCGCAGGTGTTCTCACCGGCGATGTCGATGTCGTTCGGGTCGAGGCAGAACGGCAACGGGCTCGCGCCGCTGGCGCCGCAGACCTGGCTGCCCTTGAGCGGGGAGAGCACCTCGAAGGTGAGCCACTTGTCCCACTTGGTGTCGATCGAGAACTTCACCTGGGCGGTCAACGAGTTGCTCGCTGGGCTGCTCGCCGCGGTGTTGAAGCGCACGCTGCACTGCGGGTTCGACAATCCGAGGCAGAGGATCGAGTTGCCCTTGGTGGTGCGGGCGTAGATCTTTCCCGTGTCCACCGTGACCGACACCGTGCCCTCGACGATGTCCGGGGGCCTGGGCACCAGCTGGAACCCGGTGATCGTCGCGGTGACGCTGGCCGGAAGATCCTGGGCATCGCAGACGCCGTCGAGCTTGCCGGCGCCGTTCGCCGCGCCCTGGTCAGCGATGGTGACGTCGCCCAGCACCGCGACGGTCTGCTTCATACAGCCCACCGGCAGGGTCAGCGCGCCGCCGGGAGCGAACATCTGAATCAGCGTCTGCCAGTTGCTGTTGAGGTAGTTGATGCCCGCGGGCGACAGCCGGAGGTTGATCGCGTTGTCGGTCTTGGGTCCGACGTAGCGACCGGTGGGGAGCGGCTGCATGCACGAGCCGCAGGAGCTCGACCCCGAGCCGCTGCAGCTGATCGCGAACATCACCCCAAGGGAGACCGCGACGAACTCGTGGTAGCGAACTGAGCGACGGTGCATGGGGGTTCGACCTCTAGGCGGTGCAGGGCTGCGTCGGCCGAATACCAAGAATGGCCTGCGAGTGTAGCGTGAGTTGCGGTCAACCCGCGAGCACTGGCAGGGCCAACCCGCCGCCGTCTTTTCGCAGTGCGTCATTGAGCCGCCCCGACCGGAAAGGCTCGAGATCGAGGGCGACGAAGGTAAATCCCTGGGCCTTGATCGCCGCGTCGAGCTGAAGGCGGAGCGCGGGGTCGAGCAGCCGGGGGAACTCCTCGGCGGCGACCTCGAGGCGGGCCACTTCGCCGTGAAAGCGAACGCGGAAGTTCTTGAAGCCCAGCCCCCTCACCGCGCGCTCGGCGGCGCCGACCCGGGTCAGCCGTTCGGAGGTGACCGCCGTGCCGTACGGAAGCCTCGAGGCGAGGCAGGCCATCTGTGGCTTGTCCCAGGTCGCCAGGCCCAGGCGCTTCGACCAGGCACGGATCTGGTCCTTGGTGAGCCCGGCTTCGGCCAAAGGCGAGACGACCCGGTGCTCGCGGGCGGCCTGGTGGCCAGGGCGGTGGTCCTTCTTGTCGTCGGCGTTGAAGCCGTCGAGCACCGCGGCGAGCCCGAGCCGGGCGCAGGCGGCGTCGGTGATCGTGTACAGCTCGCTCTTGCAGAAGTAGCAGCGGTGGGTCGGGTTGGCGGCGTACTGGGGGTCGGCCAGCTCGTGCGACTCGATGAGCTCGTGGCTCGCCCCGATCACCTTCGCCAGCGCGCTGGCCTCGGCGGCCTCGTCGGGCGCGACCGACGGCGAGAGCGCGGTGAGCGCGACGGCGCGGTCTCCCAGCTCTTCGACCGCGATCTTGAGCACGAAGGTCGAGTCGACCCCGCCTGAGAAGGCGACGAGCACCGACCCCAGGCCGCGGATCCGCGCCCGCATCGCCTCGAGCGCTCCGGCCGACTGGGCGCAGAGCGCGTCGATGTCCAACGTCACCGCTCAGCGCCCCTTGCGCTTGCTCGACTTCGGCTTCGCCACCCGGGCGGCGCGCGCCGCGGGACGAGCGGCCTTGCGGGCGCCCTTCGCGCTCTGGCGGGCGCTCTTCTTCACCAGCTTCTGCGGCTTCATCTTCGTGCCGGTGATGATCTTCAGCTCCTCGGCGGTCATGAACGACAGGTCGAGCAGGGCCTGGAAGACCTTGAGCGCGCCGGGCTCGACGGCCTCGGTGTCGGAGTGAATCGTGACCTCGGGCGAGTTCGGCGGCTCGTAGGGCTCGGTGATCCCGATGAAGTTGGGGATCTCGCCGGAGAGCGCCTTCTTGTAGCGGCCGGTGGTGTCGCGGGCGATCAGCTTCTCGGTCGGGCAGTCGACGTAGACCTCGACGTAGCGGCCGATGGCGCGGCGGTTCTCCTCGCGCACATTCTTGTACGGCGTCACCGCGGCGACGAGGGTGCAGACGTTGTTGCGGGTGAGCAGATCGGCGACGAAGCCGAGGCGGCGGCCGATCAGCTGGCGCTCCTCCTTGACGTCACCCGAGATGTCCTTCCACAGCTCGTCCTGGAGCTCTTCTTCGTCGAGTACCTCGACGTTGCGGCCGACCTGGCGCAACCGCGCAGCCAGATAATTCGCCGTGGTCGTCTTTCCCGCCCCCAACATCCCCGTCAACCAGACCGTAAATCCGCCGCCTTGCGCCATGGACTCTCCTGAAATTCAAAAAGCGGGGCCTTATAGTTGATCGGACTTTTTTGCGCCAGCCCAGTGTCAACGTTCAAGGCACTGGCTCCGCGAAGTCCTCGCCATTCCAGCGGAAAATCATTGTTTTCGAGGTGCGGCCTTTGTCGACCGCGACGACGAGATAGTCGGTTCCGGGGAGCAATGGCTGGCCATCGGGGGCGGCCATCGCCTTGTCCTCGGCCGAGAAGTACGCCCCGACGTCGCAGTGCGAGTGGAAGACGCAGGAAATCCGGGCCTTTCGCGCATCGGCACCTTCGAGCAGCTTCTGGAATTCCCGGGGGTTGAAGAGGTAGGCGGTGCGGTTGGTGCGAGGGTACGTCGAGGGATCCACGCCGTGGTACCGGTCGTAGACGTTGGGCATCGGGACCACCCGGGTCGAGCCATCGGCCTCGGCGAAGATCAGGCCGCAGCCTTCTTCCGGGTAGCAGGTCTGCAGGTAGTCGCAGACGGCGGTGAGGTCGGCGGGGGTCACCAGGCAAACCTCTTCGGGGCGCGGCCGGGCTCGAAGTAGCGGTCGGCGCGATCGCAGAATATCGCCACCACCATGCCCTTCTGCTTCTTCTCGCTCAGTGCCCGGGCGATCTCGAAGGCCCCGGCCATCGCGGCGCCGGAGGAGTGGCCGACGGCGAGCCCTTCTTCAGCGAGCAGGCGCTCGGTCATGTCCAGCCGGCATCGGTGGTGATCGACAGCTTCCGGTCGTGCACGGTGGGCTCGTAGATCGCCGGGAGGATCGAGCTGCCCATGTGCTTGAGGCCCTCGAGGCCGTGC
>JAYVRT010000368.1:0-6310 GCA_043776025.1 Archangiaceae bacterium
CTCCGGTGACGGCGAAGCTCGAGCCGGGGGTCGTCGCCGTCGAAGCGCTGCCTCCGCCGGCGCCTTCGAACGGTAAGCGGGTCGTCGCCTGGGCGACGGCCGGTGCGGCCGTGATCGCGATCGGCGCCGGGGTTGCCCTGGGCTTCGTCGGAAACGGAGCCAAGACCCAGATCGAGGCCAGCGTTGATTCGCGGACCACACCGCCGACCAGTTCCTTGCGGGCCGGCGAGCTGAAGGGCCTTGAACAACGCGCAAACGGCTCTCTGACTGGCGCGCTGGTCTCTGGGATTGCAGCGGCGGTGCTCGCCGGTGTCTCCATCTACTGCTTCGCCTCGGCGCCATGAATCGCCAGCGACTCTGGTTGACCCTCCTGTTGGTTGGCGTCGCGGTTCCTGCCTGCAAATGCGTCGACGTCTCGGGCGTGGCGCCCGCGTGTGAAGACGGGGGCACCTGCGGGGATGGCAAGGTGTGCTGCTCCGGCCATTGCCTCGATGCCTGCGGTGGCCCCGGTGGCGGCGGTGGAGCTGGCGGCGGTGGAGTTGGCGGCGGTGGAGTTGGCGGCGGTGGAGCTGGCGGCGGCGGAGCTGGCGGCGGTGGCGGAGCTGGCGGCGGCGGAGCTGGCGGCGGCGGCGGAGCTGGCGGTGGCGGAGCTGGCGGCGGCGGAGCTGGCGGCGGTGGCGGAGCTGGCGGTGGCGGACCGACCGGGTGTTCCGCGTTGAACTGCATGAGCGGTTCGTGCTGCTCCGCGGACGGAGGTTGCGTCGCGGTGGGGTCATTCGGCGCGAACTCCCGCTGCCGTGACAACGCCGCCGCTTGCGTGGTCTGCGGAATCAACAAAGCCAACGCGTGCGGTCCCTCAGGTGAGTGCCTCTGCGGCGCAGGACCCGCCTGCGGCCTCGGGCTCAACTGCGGCGCGCCGGGCTGTGTGTGCGACGCGGTCTCCTGCCCTTCTGGGTGCTGCCAGGGGGGCCAGTGCTTCTCCGTCGATCTCAATCATTGCCGCACTTCAGGATTCAACTGCGGCCCGTGTGGCCCCCGGGCAGACCATTGTGGCCTCGGCTCCACTGGCTGTCGTTGCGGCGCGGGCGCGGCCTGTGCCGCGGGCGAGGTCTGCCAGAACGGCGCTTGCGTCTGCGATGGCTCATCGAAGTGCCCAGGGTGCTGCAACTCAAGCGGCAGGTGCGCCACGCCGCTCAGTCAGGCCTCCTGCGGCTTGTCGGGCACGTGCCAGCCGTGCACCTCGAGCCTCAACTGCGGCTCCACCACCGGAAACTGCACCGGGTGTTCATCCTCGTGCGCGACGTGTTGCCTCGGCGATTCGTGTGCTCCCGCGACAGGCATCTCGGCCTTTCCGAACTGCGCGGTCGGAGCCGACGCCGGGGCGTGCGAAACGTGCGATCCACTGCGCGCCACCAGCTGCCACCCGGTCAACCGCTTCTGCGCCTGTGGCGCCGATCGCCAATGTGGAACAGGCGAAAGTTGCGTCAGCGATGCGGGGCCGGACGACGTCTGCAAGTGTGACCCTCAGAGCTGCGCTGGTTGCTGCGAGCCCCTGCCCAACGGCGGTTCGCGTTGTCTGGGCTCGATCAGCGTCGATCACTGCGCCCCGACAGGGGTCCCGGCAGGGTCATGTTTCTCCTGCGCCGACGCGGGAAGCAGCGCCGACTCGTGCTCCTTCGGCTCCTGCAAGTGTGGCGGTGGCAGTCCGTGCGTCGCCCCGCAGCGCTGCGTGCTCGGGCAGTGCGTCCCCTGACGCTGGGCGCTTACGGGCGGTTGCGCCAGAGGGGCCATCGTGGCGTCGAACTGCGCCTGGAGCGCGGCAGAGATCGGCGCGGCTACCTGCGGGCGCTGGTGTACGTCCGGTGGCCGGTGCCGGCGAACGCGATGTTGAAGATCACCGTCGTGCCGGCGTACGAATAGGCCGCGTCGAGCGTCATCGTGTCCGCCGGGCGCGTCGCTCCCAGCTTCAGCACTGCCTTCGCGGTGGTGAGCGTCGCCGTCGCCGAGCCGCTCGGAGCCAACAGCACGCAGGTCTGGGTCGGCTTGATCGTGATCTCCGGATCCGCCGACTTCGCCACCGCCGCCGTGCCCGAGAAAACGCAGGGAGAGGTGTCGGTCTGCGCGAGGGTGATCACGTAGCCGGTCATCAGCGCGTCCGAGGTGATGGCGATCGTCCCGCTGCCCGCGGGCGTCGAGGCGTTGGTGTTCGGAGCGCTGTTGATGTCCTGGCCGGTCATCGTGAAGGTGTACGAGCCGATCAGCGGGTCGATGCCAGGCCCACAGCCGACGAAGAGAACGAGTCCAGCCAGGATCAGGATGCGCATGGCTGGCCTTCTAGTACGCCCAGATCCCGTTACTCCATCCCCAGCGGATTTAGAAACCGACCGCGCCGACGCAGAAGGTCGCCGAACCACCGACGCTCCGGCAGCTGTAGCCGCTTCGGCACTCCGACTGCTTCAGGCACGCGCGGAAGCAGGCCGGAGCGTTCTTCGCCAGCGCGTCGGCGATACAGATCGACCCCGTCGGACACGCGTTGGCGTTGCCCATCTTGCACGAGAGGGTGCAGTAGCCGCCGGGGGCGAAGTCGCGGTTGATGCAGAGCGCGCCGCCACAGTCGGTCGAGGTGGTGCAGGGGTCGCCGATCGTCGGCCCGCATCCGCACAGCAGCGCGGCGAGGAACGCGGTGATGGCCAGCGACGTCCGCATATCGGCCGAGTATCTTGTCCGGCCCGTCGCCAGCAACGACAAACAACGGAGCGTCAGATGGCGGAGTTGGTCCCAACCGGTGGTGAGTTCCTCGTCCGCGAAGTCGGGAGCAGCCCGGTGATGTGCCCCGAGCGCTTCACCGACGAGCAGAAGCAATATCTTCAGACCGCGCGGAAGTTCGCCCAGCAGGAAGTGCTCCCCCGCGCTGATCAGATCGAAAAGAAGCAGCCCGGCCTGCTCCGCGAGCTGCTGCGCAAGGCCGGCGAGCTCGGCCTGCTGATGATCGACATCCCCGAGGCGTACGGAGGCCTCGGCCTGGAAAAGACCACCTCGCTGCTCGTCGCCGAAGCGAAGAGCATGCAGGGAAGCTGGAGCACCACCTTCGGCGGCCACACCTGCATCGGCACCCTGCCGATCGTCTGGTTCGGCAGCCACGCCCAGAAGACGAAGTACCTGCCGAAGCTCGCTACCGGCGAGTGGATCGCAGCCTACGCGCTCACCGAGTCGGGCAGCGGCAGCGACGCGCTGGGTGCCAAGACCACCGCGGTGAAGTCCGCCGACGGCCGCCACTACACCCTCAACGGCAGCAAGCAGTTCATCACCAACGCCGGGTTCGCCGACGTCTTCATCGTCTTCGCCAAGGTCGACGGCGACAAGTTCACCGGCTTCATCGTCGACCGCACCACCCCGGGGGCGTCGATCGGGCCCGAGGAACACAAGATGGGGATCCGCGGCAGCTCGACCTGCCCGGTGATCTTCGAGGACGCGAAGGTCCCGGCGGAGAACCTGCTCGGCGAGATCGGCAAGGGCCACAAGATCGCCTTCAACATCCTCAACATCGGCCGGCTCAAGCTCGGCGTCGGGGTGCTCGGGGCGATGAAGCTCCAGCTCGCCAACGCGGTCGCCTACGCCGCTGAGCGCAAGCAGTTCGCGACCCCGATTCTTCAGTTCGGGATGATCCGCGAGAAGGTCGCGCGGGTCACCGGCCTGATCTACGCCGTCGAGTCGATGGCCTACCGGACCTCGGGCCTGATCGACGGTCGCCTCGGCGATCTGAACGCGGGTGCTCCCGACGCCGACGCCCGCACCATCGCCGCGATCGAGGAGTTCGCCGTCGAGGCCTCGATCCTCAAGGTGTTCGGGAGCGAGGCGCTCGGCCAGCTCGTCGACGAGGCGGTGCAGATCCACGGGGGCTACGGCTACATCGAGGAGTACCCCGTCGAGCGCGCCTACCGCGACGCCAGGATCAATCGCATCTTCGAGGGCACCAACGAGATCAACCGGATGATCATCGTCGGGATGCTGCTCAAACGGACCACCAGGGGCGCGCTGCCCCTGTTCGACTTCGCCCAGACCGTCGAGGAGGAACTGACCCACGACGGGCTCCCCAGAGAACAACCCACCGGGCCGCTGTCGCGTGCGGCCCTCGCCGCCTCCTACCTGAAGCGCCTCGCCGCCTACTGCCTCAAGGTCGCCGCCGAGTCCTTCGGGCCCGAGCTCGACAAGCAGCAGCTGGTGCTCGCCAGCCTCGCCGACGTGGTGATGGACGCGTTCGCGCTCGACTCGATGGTCGCGCGCACCCGCCAGGTCGCCGCCGCTGATCCGGTGCGGGTTGCGATCGTCCGACAGTTCAGCAACGTCGCCTCCGCCCGCTCGCTCGAGTCAGCCCGGCGCGCCCTCTGCGCTTGCGCCAAAGGCGAAGCCCTCACGGCGCACCTGAAGAAGGCGCAGCAGCTGTACGCCCACGATCCGTTCAACCCGATCGAGCTGGTCGAGGTGATCACCACCGCCGTCGAGAAGGCAGGCGGCTACATGCTCGGCAGTTAGTGCGTCACGGCATCCGCGAGACCGCATCCATCCCGAAGCTGATCTTCGCCGTCCACGGCGGCGGCGGCAGCCCGCGGAAGACGAGGATCCGCTCCAGCCGCTCGATGGTGTCCGCCCGCAGCTTCCCGAAGCGGACCCCAAAGCCGGGATTCGGGTTCCCGGGCTTGTCCTTCGGCGGGTTCACCACCCAGACAACTTCGCCGTGCAGCGCCAGCGTCCCCAGAGAGAGCACCAACTCGAGGAACACCGGAGCACCCTGGGTCACCGTCCTCGGCACCGCAGGCGCCTCGACCTCGATCCCCAGCCCGCCAAACGAGATGTCGCGCACGAGGTAGGCGATCGAGTTCGGCTTGTCCTCGGTGGCCTGCAGCTGCAGCGGCACCCGCGCGTGCTTGCGGACCTTCTCGTAGCGCTGCGCCTCGAACACCCGGCGGAGCAGGGCGTCGAGCCCTTCGCGGTTGTTCGGCTGGTGGTACTGGATGTTGAGCAGGTACATCCCACCGCTCTGCGCCGAGGCGCTGATCACCTCGCCGTGCACCTCGACCACGTCGGGCACGCCCTTCGCCCGCAGCTCGAAGATGAAGCGCGTCCCCACCGGCGCCGACTTGCGGCTGGCGATCGCTACCCCGCCTTTGCCGACGCTTCGGGTGAACTCGGTCAGCAGGGCCTGCGGCGTCTTGTACGCCACCTTCAGCCGAACCGGCTCTGCGCCCGCCCCTTTGCGACTCACGCGCGCAACCTAACTCCGACGATTTGCCTAAGTCGACCCAACCAAACGCGAAAGCGCGAGACGCTTGTAAAAAGAGCGTCCCGCGCCTTGCGTCTGCCGGAAATCTTTTGGCTACTTCTTGCCCGACGCTGCGATGTCGACGGTGATCTTGCCCGGGGTGACGCTCACCGCCTCGTCGTAGGTCCAGGTCCCCTCGGTGTCCTTCAGCGTGCCCTTGAGCGTCATCGAGACGCCGCCGCTGGTCTGCGAGAGCGCCGTGACCGCGACCTTCTGGGTGATGTCGATGTCGAGGAAGTCGCTCGTCGCGCCGCCCATCTCCAGCTTGCCCTTGATGGTCTGGTCGATGTCGCTGCTGCCCGCGCCGACCTTGATCGTCTGGTCCACTTTCAGCGAACCCTTCAGCACGCTCGTGCCCAGCTCGGTCTTCACGCCACAGTTGTTGTAGTCGGCGGTGAAGCTCTCGCCGATGTCGGTCAGCCCGCCACCGATGTTCGTCAGCAGCGAGAAGCCGTGGAGCGATGCCGAGCCGCCTTCGGGGCAGGCGACGTTGATCGACGCAGTCAGATCGACGCCCGAGCCCGCCGGGGTCCCGCCCTTGGTCGCCTGCGAAGCCGCGAACAGCGCCTCAGCCGCGCCCTGCTTACCGCCGCTGACCTTTGCGCCCGGTCCGCACGCGCAAAACGCCAGAACCACTGAAGAAATAGTCAAAAGTCGGGTCATCATTGTTTCGCGCCTCCCAGCGCAGCGCTCCCGTCGGCCTGAGCGCACTCCCCCTCTTGGTTGCCGCCAGGCTGTATTCCGATCAGCCCCAGCGCGCGGAACCTGCCACGAATCTTGATCTCCCTGCAAATCGGGCTAGTTTTCGTTTGTGGCAAGAAGTGGTAATTCGCGGATCAGAGTGCCGCGATAGGCCACAACCGAGGCAACGAGTGTTCCGCGGCGTCTACGAACATCAGATCGACGGGAAAGGGCGCACCAGCTTCCCGGCGAAGCTGCGCGAGACGCTCGTCGGCAGCTACGACGAGCGGCTGATCGTCACCACCTCGC
>JAYVRT010000369.1:0-6310 GCA_043776025.1 Archangiaceae bacterium
CACGGGACCTCGGGCAACGTCAGCGTGCGGGTCGAGGACGGGATCCTGATCACCCCGACCGGCATGGCGTACGACGAGCTGTCCCCCGAGGACCTGGTCGAGATGCGTTGGGACGGCCAGACTCCCTCGGGCCAGAGGGTCCCCTCGAGTGAGTGGCGGATCCACCGCGATCTCTACCAGTCGCGCGAAGACGCCGAGGCGATCTTCCACACCCACCCGATGTTCTGCACTACGCTCTCCTGCCTGCGGCGCCCGATCCCCGCGGTGCACTACATGATCGCCGTCACCGGCGCGTCGGTGGTCCAGTGCTCGCGCTACGCCACCTTCGGCACCGAGGAGCTCTCGGTGGCGGTGTGTGACGCGATCCGCGGGAGCAAGGCCTGCCTGCTCGCCAACCACGGCCTGGTCGCGCTCGGCACCAGCCTCAAGGACGCCTACCGCGTCGCCTCGGAGGTCGAGAACCTCGCTGCGCAATACTGGCGGGCGCTCCAGGTCGGGCAGCCGTTCATCCTCGACGACGCCGAGATGGCGCGGGTGATCGAGAAGTTCCGCACCTACGGGCAGCAGGCCAGGGGGCCCTCGCGCCCGAGGTGACCGCGGGCTACGGCGTCCTTCCCTGCGCGCCGTGGAGGAACAGGTGGCTCACCCCGTTGAGCACGAACGGCAGGCCCAGCTCGGGGTTCCCGCACCAGGCGAGCATCGCGGACAGCGTGTTGGCGAGGAAGAAGTCGGACAGGACCTCAGGGGGGAGCACCGGCGAAAGCTCTCCGCGCTGCGCGGCGAGGAGGAACCGCTTCGCCAGGGCTTCGCGCACCGGCTCGGCGGTGCGATCGCTCACCACCGCCGTCATCCGCAGCGCCACCGTCGCCACGTCGGGCAGCAGCGTTCGTTCGTTCTCCCAGAACTTCGCGAGCGACTCACCGACCGCCTCGAGCACCTTCTCCAGCGAGGTGTCCTCGGCGAGATCGTTGATCGCCTCCGCCACCGGCTGCTCGCCCTCGCGCAACAGCTCGATCAGGACATCGTCCTTGGTGGGGAAGTGGAAATAGAAGGCGCCCCGGCTGACCTCGGCCTTGGCGGCGATGTCGTCGATTCGGCAGCCGACAACGGTGTCCCGGCGGAAGATCACCAGTGCGGCCCGAAAGATCCTCCGGCGCGTTTCTTCCCGCTGTTTGTCTCGCATTTGAGACCAGCCTCTTACTCCAAGATTCTCCACGATTTTGGGGTTGAGTTCGGTTCGTCGGCGGGTATGGTGCCGCGCCTTTGGCCGCCTTGAGGAGTACAATCGTGCGGAAGCTGCTGGTGGTTCTGACCCTGATCCTGGTGCCCACGTTCGCCGAAGCGGCGACGCCATCGGAAGGCATTCCGTTGAAGGTGCGCCGGGGCTTCTTCACCGAGACCGACATCGGCGGTTTCTTCACCGTCGGCGGCCAGAACGGGTACAGCAACCTCCAGTCGTACCTGCAGTTGGGTGCCGGCTACCAGTTCAGCTTCGGAGAGGGCGAGAAGAATGCGATCCCGGTCGGGCTGCACGTCGGCATCGGAGCCAACGCGGCGAACTGCTGGAGCCGTCTCCAGGGCACCGATCAGGTCTGCGATCAGTCCGACAACTTCACCGTGACGTTCATCACCGCCAGCGTCGGCTTCATGCGGCAGATCTTCGAGCGGTTCTACGTCGGCGGAAAGCTGCTCGTCGGCTACACGCTGCTCGACCCCGAGCCGGTCGTCTCGGTGAGCAAAGGCGTGAACTTCGGTGTCGGCGGCAGCGTCGAGTACGCCACCAACATGGATCACTTCACGATCGGCTTCGACTTCGTCTACCGCCTCGTGCTCGGCCCAAACATTCACACGCTGCAGTTCTACCCGCGCGTGAAGTACACCTTCTAGAAACCCGGACGCTGCTTGGGCATCGCATCTGTGGAGAAGTGATCGACTCCATCGAACCGGTTCCCAGCGTCCAGGTCTGCGAAAACATTGGCCCCGCGGAGCGCCGCATGCGCAACCGCGTAGGGGTGATCGGCACGGTGGCGACGTTGCTGCTTGCCGGCGCCCTGCTGGAGACGCACGTGTTCTGGGCCTGGCGGCTGCTGGTGGCGCTGCCGATGTTCGTCGGGGCGATGGGCTTCTTCCAGGCGCGCGCGCACACCTGCGTCGCCTTCGTCGCCTCGGGGATCAAGGTGCTGGGCGACTCTCGGGACGACGCGGTGATGGTGACCGACCCCGCCGAGGCAGCCGCGTTCAGGGCCAAGGCCCGTCTGATCTACGCCCAGGGCGCGGCGCTGACCGCTCTCGTCGTCGCGCTGGTCCTCGCCCTGCCTTAGTCCTATAGCCTCCCAACATGGACGCGTACGGAATCCATCGGGTGGTGGGTGAGGCGGGAGTGCTGCCGCAGCGAGCGCGGAAGCTCGACCCATCGCTGCCGCTGCGGGAAGGCGAGCTGTCGATCGCCGTCGAGAGCCTCAACATTGACGCCGCCTCGTTCAAGCAGCTGAAGGAAGCCGCGGGCGGCTCGCCGGAGAAGATCGTCGAGGCGGTGCGCGCGATCGTCGCTGAGCGGGGGAAGATGCAAAACCCGGTCACCGGTTCGGGAGGGATGTTGATCGGCCGGATCCTCGAGGTCTCGGCGGCGCACCCCGACTTCAAGCAACTCAAGGTCGGCAGCCGGATCGCCACCCTCGTCAGCCTGACGCTGACCCCGTTGGTGATCGACAAGATCAAGGCAGTGCAGACCTCGATCGATCGGATCGACATCGAGGGGCGGGCGATCCTTTTCCCCAGCGGAATCTACGCCCTGTTGCCCGATGATCTCGCGGACACCCTCTCTCTCGCGGCGCTCGACGTCGCCGGCGCCCCCGCGCTCGTCGCCCGGTTCGTCAAGCCAGGGATGACGGTGGCGATGCTCGGAGCCGGCAAGAGCGGCGCGCTCTGCCTCGCCCAGGCCCGCCGCAACCTGGGGGGGCAGGGAAAGTTGATCGCCCTCGACATCTCGGCGAAGGCGCTCGAGACCCTCAAGGGCATCGGCCTGTGCGACGAGACGATCGCGGTCGACGCCACCCGCGCGGTCGAGGTGATGGACGCGGTGTCCAGGGTGACGAACGGGGCGCTCGCGGATCTGGTCGTCAACTGCGCCTCGGTGCCGAACACCGAGATGGCGAGCATCCTCTCCACCCGCCAGGGCGGGACGGTGATCTTCTTCTCGATGGCAACCAGCTTCACCTCCGCCGCGCTCGGCGCCGAGGGCGTCGGCAAGGACGTGACGATGATCGTCGGCAACGGCTTCGTGCCCGGTCACGCCGACCTCACCCTGGAGCTGCTGCGCACCGAGCCGAAGCTGCGCAAGCTCTTCGAAGAGCGCTACGTCTAGAGGGTGCCGAGGTAGCTGACGAGCGCGTCGATGTCGCCCGGCGCGAGCCCGGCGAGGTTGCCGTGGCTCTTGCCGCCGCAGGGCCCGAAGCGATCTTTAAGCGTGGCGGCGCAGCCGTCGTGCATCCAAGGTCCCCGCAGCGAGACCCCGCGCAGCGACGGCACCTGGAAGCGGCCGCCGGTGCCGACATCGACGGTGGTGTTGTTGGTCAACGCCTCGCCAGAGTGGCAATTGGAGCAGCCGATGGCCGCGTCGTTGAAGAGCGTCCTGCCGTGCTCCATCACGTCCATCGCCGCGGGCGCCGCGACCTTCGGGCGGGGAATCGACTCCATGAAGCTGCTGAGCGAGGCCACCACCGGCGAGGTGGGTGGCGCGGCGCCCATTCGGGTGACGAAGGTGTCGTCGAGCAGCGACTGGAGGTTGGGAATCGCGCCGCTCCAGTGGAAGGGCGCGGTCTCGATCACCCCGCCGGCGAGCGACTGGGTGCGGACGGTCTGGGAGAACAGGGTCCACACGTGGCCGTCGTCGCCGCCTTCGGGGTGGCAGGAGGCGCAGGCGATCGCTCCGGTGGCATCGTGAAACAGCGCGTGGCCGGGTGAGCTGACGGTGGCCCCGGTGAGCAGGATTTGCTTCTGGCTCCGCGCCTGGCTGGGCCCGAGGATCCACACCGCCGACGGTTCGCGGGTGTGCACCACCAGCGAGTTCTGCGGGGTGTAGGCGACGCCCGTCACCTGGCCCACGGGCGCGACATCCGGGAAGTTCGGAGCGCAGATTCCCCCGCGGACTCCCTGGGTGACCGCGGAGATCGCAAGCCGCTGCACCTGGCGCGAGCCCGGCTGGGCGATCGCCATTTCCTGGTTGTCCGGGGAGATCGCCAGGTCGATCGGCAGGACCCCCGCGATGTCGGCCGAGCCGGTCACCTTGCCGTCATCGAGGACGCTGACGGTGGAGTGGACGATCGAGGAGGCGCAGGTGTTCTGGTAGTAGGGCCGCGCGGGCGGGGCGGCGGGGACCTGGATCGCGCCGATGCTCCCGTCGACCACCCGCTGGTGGACGGTGAAGATCCGGCCGTCGCTGGCGGAGATGGTGCGCCAGGCGACCGCGGGGACGAAGCTGCTGGCAGTGCCGCCGATGCCAACCGACGGCAGCTCCACCTGCGCTGCCCCGGTGCCGTCGGCGGCGACCTCCACCAGGTTGGCCGCGCGAAACCGCGAGACCCACAGCTTGCCCCTGGCCTCGACGACGTCGCGAAGATCGGTCGCCGGGGTGGCGACGGTGCGGCCGGAGCTGCCGAGCGTCACCAGTTCTCCGCCGGCGCAGGCGACGAGGAGCGACGAGGTGCTCTTGCTCCAGGTGATCCCCCGGACCTCGGGGCACGCCTCTTCGATTCCGAGGACCGACATCTGGCTCGCAGACACCGTGGCGACCTGCCCGCTGCCGCGCAAGGCCACGCGCACCCGCCCCGAGCCGTCTTCGACCAGCCGCTGAGGCTGGCTGCCATCGGGCAGCACGATCTTTCCGCGCAGCGTGCCGTTGGAGAGGTCGACCACCCAGAGCCGGTCGTTGTCCGGGTCCGACGCCACTGCGAACCGGCCACCGCCGGCGATCACCAGCGTGCCACCGGACAGCTCGATGGCCCGATGCTGGTAGCCGGTGCTGCCGCTGATCGGGGGCAAGATCCCCCCGTGGGTCGGCGGAGTGGCTTGCTCACACCCGATGAAGCAGACAGCAGCGACTGCGAGGACGCGCGTGCGCATAGGGAGACTCTAACGGTTCAACGAACCGGAATATTCAATCGAACTAAAGTGTGGGTGAAACTGACGCGGGCGCGCAGGAGTTGGGTATATGTGCGCGATGAGCGGCCCGTTCATCTCCGACGAGCAGATCGCCCGCGCCCGGCAGTTGGCGCGGGAGATCACCGACCCGATCTTCTCGCACATCGATCGGCACACCACGGTCAGCGTCGAGCGCACCGTGCTGCGGTGGTTTGGCGTCGACGGGGTGGGGGCGATGGGCGCTCCGCTGGTCAACTTGATGGTCGACCGGCTCCACGCCGCCAAGGTGCTCAATCGGGGCGCGGCCTACTGGTACGGCCGGGCCCTGCGAATGGGGGCGAAGAGCCCGCTGGAGGCCGTCGAACGGCTGACCGCCGCTCCGCTGGAGAAGCTCGCCCCGCTGTCGCCCGCCGACGAGGCGAAGCTCAAGGACGAGGTCCGGGGTGAGGCTCGCCAGGCGCTGGAGGAGTTCAAGCGGCGGGTCGCGCAGCGCGAGGCGTTGCGCGCTGAATTTCCGATGGGCCCGACGCCTCACAAGTACGTGATCGTCGCCACCGGCAACATCTTCGACGACGTCGATCAGGCCCGCGCCGCCGCCCAGGCCGGGGCCGACGTGATCGCGGTGATCCGTTCCACTGCGCAGTCGCTGCTCGACTTCGTGCCCCACGGCGCGACCACCGAGGGATACGGCGGCACCTACGCCACCCAGGAAAACTTCCGGATCATGCGCGAGGCCCTCGACGACGAGTCGAAGAAGCTCAAGCGCTACATCCAGCTGACCAACTACTCGTCGGGCCTGTGCATGGCGGAGATCGCCTTCGCCGCGGCCTGGGAACGTCTGGACATGCTGCTCAACGACGCGATGTACGGAATCCTCTTCCGCGACATCAACCTGCGGCGGACCTTCATCGATCAGTACTTCTCGCGGCGGATCTGCGCGCTCGCCGGGATCATCATCAACACCGGAGAGGACAACTACATCACCACCGCCGACGCTTACGACGCGGCCCACACGGTGATCGCCAGCCAGTTCATCAACGAGTGCTTCGCCAAGCGCGCCGGCCTCAAGGACGCCCAGCTCGGCATCGGCCACAGCTATGAGATCGACCCATACCGGGAAGAGACGCTGCTGCTCGAGCTGTCGCAGGCGATGCTGGTGCGGCGCTGCTTC
>JAYVRT010000370.1:0-6306 GCA_043776025.1 Archangiaceae bacterium
GGACGTTCCTCACCCAGGATCCGGCCCACGCCACCCACTGAAGGTCAGGGCCTGAGATCGGATTACCCGAGCGGATATCGTGGTCGAGGCGCCCCGCCAGCGAGGCGCGCGACCGTCGGGCACTGCTCGGTGCGCAGAGGGAGCGCAACAAAGCGGGCGGGGATGGATCGGCCGCGAGAACGATCGGGTAATCCGATCTCAGGCCCTTAAGCGGGCCGCACCCGGTACTCGCCGGGAGTCAGCCCCGACCAGCGCTTGAAGGCGCGGTCGAACGCGCGCAGCTCGGAGTACCCCAGCAGGTAGGCGATCTCGGTCAGCTCGAGCCGGGCCTCGCGGAGGAACGCCCGCGCCAGATCGAACCGGGCCGCGTCGAGCACCTCTTGAAACGAGGTCCCCTTGTCCGCGAGCCGCCGCTGGAGCGTGCGCGCCGACAGCTGCAGCCTCATCGAGAGCCGCTCGATGTTCGGCTCCCCCTGCTTCACCGCTTCCTTGATCAGCTGGCGGAGGCGATCGATCAGATCGTCCCCCCTCGGCCGGGACGCGAGGGCGGAGAGCGCGTGCTCCTCGAGGAAGCCGAACAGCGGGGCGTCGGCGGTCTTCACCGGGCGATCCAGCTCGGCGAGGGCGATCGCAAAGCCGTTGGTCGGCTGATCAAACGAGAAGTTCGTGGTCTTGAACGCGGCGGCGAGGCCGTCGGTCGAGGCCGGCGGAGCGTTGATGAACCAGACCCGGGTCAGCGGCACCTCGGCCATCGACTGCAGCGCGTCGACGGTGAGCCGGGTGGTGTACTCGTTGAGGTGGCGCCCGAGGCAGGTCGGCGCGACGGTCGGCGAGTTGTGCATCTGGGCCTCGGCGCCGGTCAGCACCAGCGCGAAGGTCTGGGTCGGAGCGATCAGCGAGTTGAAGCGGACCAGGTTCTCGCAGGCGGAGCGCACCGTCGGCGCGCTGCGAATCAGGAACTCCGCCACCCCGTAGGACCCTCGCGGCACGGAGGCCGCCAACGTCAGGCCAAGGTTCGGATCCTTCAGCTGCTCGGACAGCTCGTTCGCCAGGCCCCGCGCGAGCTCGGCCAGGGTCGTGACCTCCATCTTCAGCGCCTTCGATGGGTCGGAGAGGACGTCCGCGGGAAGCTTCCACTTCGCGGCGAGCGCCTTCGCGTCGAGGCCGCGGTCCTGCGCAAACCGCAGCATCATCGGCGCCGCGCGCGAGGTGATCTCCGGCTCCGTCTTGCTCAAGGGCCGCAGCCTCCCTTCGGGGCGAAGGAGAGCGCCCCTCCGTAGTAGGTGAACAGATAGATCCGCCCCCGGAGCGCGAACAGCCGCCCGCCGTACAGCGGATCCGGGCCGAAGGTGTAGAGGTCCGTGGTCAGCGGCTCGAGCACCCACTCGCCCACGCCCCCCGGCCGCGGCGAGAGGCGGTAGACGCCGTCGAAGCCCAGCACCCAGGTCTCGGAGCACGCGAAGAGGTAGTCAAAGGCGACGTCGCTCAGCGGCAGCGGCGAAGAGAGCGGAACCCGGCTTGGCAGCGAGAACACCACTCCGTCGTTGAAGCCGATTCGGCCCTTGTCCCCCTCGGTCCACACTTCGACCGCGTCGCCCGGAGGCAGCGGGACGTCGACGGCGCGCCAGCGCTTGTCGCTCTCCGATCGAACCTTGAACAGTCCGTTGGGGGTCAGCACCCAGGCGGCGAGGCGGGTGCCTGCGTCAGGGACCTGCTCGAGGAAGGGAGCGATCGACTCGATCGGACTGCCGGGAAACGGCTTGAGCTTCGAGGTGAGCTCGTAGGTGAAGCCGTCGTAGACGCCCGAGTAGAGGGTGTCGAAGGAAGTGGCGATCAACTCCTGGCCGCCGTCGGGCTTGGGCGCGATCGCCGCGTGGAAAGGGGCCCGCACGTCGACCGAGTCGGCCTTGAGCCCAGCGATCGCGTTGACCTGCTCGGCAGGTTGAATCTGCCCAAGATCGTTCATCACCAACGTCGGGTCACCTTCGACGGCGGCGACAAAGTTGAAATCGGCCTGGGAGGCGGGGATCCCGATCCCCGGGGTGATCACCCCGCGGAGCGAGGGCGCGAAGACCATCGGAGCACCGCCGTCGGCGGCGGCGGCGAGGACCACGGGCGCCCGATTGAAGAAGACGGGGCGCGAGTCGGTCGCCGAGGCCCCGAACCAGAACTGCCCGTGCTGCCCTGCACGCCCGAACATCGACGGGTTCGGAGAGTCGGCTCCCACCGGGGAGAGATCGGACGGCCCGTTGACGAGTCCCCGGGCACAGGCCAGCTTCGTCGTGCTCGCGCGCAGCACCGAGAAGGTCGTCGTCTCACCCAGAACGTTGCTGCACTCCACCACCACCGCCGGATCTCCCGGGTTGGAGACCGGGTGAAAATCGACGAGCCGGTCTCCATTTTCGCAGGGCGAACAGGGCCCCAGCCGCGGCGCCCAGCGCCCGTCCTCGCAGGAAGAGGACACCGGCGCGACGCAGCGGCCAGCGTCCGCGGTGCCCGAGCCGAACTGGAGAGTATCGAAGACCGCGATCTTCAGCTCCGCGCCGATCGCGCTGCCCGCCACCGCGGTGAGCCCTTCGGTGGTGCGCAGCCGCAACGGCTCAAAGCTGGCCGCCAGACCGCAGCCGTTGAAGCCGGGAATGCTCAAGGCGGCCCAGTTGGCCTGGGTGAGGTCGCAGGTGAACACCCCGTTCGGGGTGGTGGCGACACCGCACCCCTGGACGCTCGTCAGGTCGGAGATCGGCGCCGGGGGGCCAGGCAAGACGCCGAAGACGATCGCGGCGCTGTTGGCGAGGACGTAGGTGCTGCCCGCCGCGCTGTTTCGAACCAGCGCCACCTCTCCGGCGGAGATGTCGCGCAGGGTGCGCAGCTGCGCTCCCGTAGCGTCGACCTTTCCTCCGTCGGGGTGGAAGAGGACCTGCCTCGCACCGGTGAAAACGTCGAGCAGGGAAAACTCGCTCCCCTCGACGATGAACGAATGGTTGTTGAAGAACGCCACCGCGCCGCCATCGCTGGCGCCGGCGTCGGCGATCCATGGCGCCTGGCCGGTGAATGGGGCGGTGACCCACTCGGTGCCGCGGCGGAAGGTGAAGCCCGACGGGTCGAACGCGAACAGGCCACCCGTCGGCGGCACGGTCGCGAGCTTCGGGGCCAGCACCTCGATCTGCGTCGCGGGAGCATCGCGGGTTCCCAACGCTTCTCCCGAGGGGTCGAGGCAGCGTCCCGAGAAGCCACAGCGCCAGCCACCGGCGCATTGGGCGTCGATGGTGCACAGGTAGTTGGAGGGCTTCGTCGGATCGTGGCAGGTGCCCTCGAGACCACAGGTCCACTGGGCTTCGCAGTCACCGGCGCCGGCGCACTTCCAGTGCTGGGCATCTCCGACCCGGTGGCAGTTGCCCTCGAGCCCGCACCGGTAGCCGGCACCACACTGGGTGGTGTCGTCGCCGCCGTCGATGGTGCAGGCGTACGCCCGGCCGGTGTCGAGGTCGATCGTGCTCTTGCACGACGAGGCCACCGCGAGGAGGACCACCAGCCAGCGCCTCATGGAAACACCCCCACCAGCGCCGCGCCGTTCGCGGTCGGCACCAGCGAGGCCGAGGCGCCCGAGTCTCCGCTGAGCTTCAGCAGCACCGCGCCGGTGGCAGCCAACGCCGCGCCACCGACGAGCATCAGCACCGAGACCGTCTTCATCGTCGCCTGGTCGGCGGCGCGCGACAGGTAGGAGTCACGGCTGTCGAGCGCGCCCGGCCGAAGGTTGTTGAGCTCCTTCTGGAGCGACGCCTCGTTCGACAGCGCCTGCACCCCGAAGACGCCGCCTCCGACCACCGCCGCGCCGCCGACCGCGAGCAGGCTGATCGGCAACACCCGCGACGGGGGCGCGGGCGAGGGCGTCGCCGTCGCCTCGGAGACCGCCCAGGGCAGCTGGCCTTGAAGCGCGGCGAGGTTGGCGGCGATCCGGATCGTGCGGCCCAGCGGCTTGGTCGTCTGGGTGTCCAGCGTGGACAGCGTCAGCTGCCAGGCATCCCCGAGGCGGGCGAGGCTGCCGGAGAGGACGAAGCGCGCACCCAGCGCCCCCGACAGCTCGCCGAGGCAGGAGGATGATTCATCGGAGCACAGCAACTGCTTCTGCCGCTCGACGCCGAGCAGCGCGGTGACGTCGCGCGACGACATCACCTCGAAGACGCCGCGCGCGGCCACCGCGCTCGTCACCGCCTCGGTGAAAGCGGAGACGACCTGCGGCTCCGCGCCCCCGGCGCCGTTCAGATCGAGGACCAGCAGCTTCGGCTTCTCAGCGGGCGCGGCGAGCAGCACCGCGGCGAACAGCAGGGAGATCGGCACCCGCGCAGTTTGCCACGCCCTGCAGCGGCGTCAGCGCTTCTTCGCAGGCCGTTTGGGCCCCTCGGGCTCGGCCTGTTCGATCTTGCTCCAGGCCTGCTCCATGTCGTCCTCGGCGGCGGTGGGCTCGGGGCTCCACAGCGAGGGCACGGTGCGGCGCTGGGCGATCTGCTCCAGCTGTGCCTGGCCCTGCTCGATCTCCTTCAGCCGCTCGACCGCGAGCTGCCGGTCGGCCTCGGCGCGCGCCATGTGGTCCGCGAGGCGCCCGCGCTCAACCTCGAGCTCGGCCTTGAGCGCTTCGACCTGGGTGGAGGAGCGCATCGCCAGCTCCAGCGCCTCTTCCTGCGCGGCGCGGAGCTCGTCGATGCGGGCGCGCGACTCGCGCTTGATCCGTTCCAGCTCGCGGCGCTCTTCGGCCAGCTCGGCCCCCTTCGCCTCCGCCGCCAGCTGCTCACCGGTGCGCTCCTCGTGGGCCTCGGCGAGCAGGGTACGCAGCTCTTCGGCCTCGGCGGAGAGCGCCTGGGCCGCCTGGGCTGCTTCCGCGTCGGCGCGGCGCCGCGCCTCGAGCGCGCTCGCCTGCTCCCGCTGCAGCTGGGCGACGGTGCGCTCGAGCTCCTCGCGCCGGCCCGACTCGGCCCGAAGCGCCTCGGCTTCGTCGCGCAGGGCGCCGTCCTGGTCCTTGAGCCGCTGCTGCAGCCGGGCGACCTCGAGCAGCTCGTCCTCCAGCTTGCGGGTTCGCGCCTCCAGCGCTTCGGCCGCCGCCGCGCTTTGGTCTGCCTGCGCGAGGACCCGGGCCAGCTCTTCCCGGGTGCCGGCCTCGCGCAGCTGGACCGCCTCGAGCAGCGCCCGCGCCTCGGCCCGGAAGGCGTCGAACACCGCGCGCTCGTGGGCCTGCTCCGCCTGCGCCTTCTCGATCGTCCGCTGCGCCTCGTCGAGGCCGGCGCTCCCCGCGGCGTTCGCCCGCCGCAGCTCCTCGAGCTCGGCGCGCGCGCGGTCCGCGGTCTCGCGGGCCTCGCGCTCATCCCGCTGGCGCTCCGCCTCGACCTCGCGCAGCCGCGCCGCCACCGCCTCGCGCGCCGCCGCCTCGCCCTTGGTCGCCGCCTCCGCCCGCCCAACCTCCGCCTTCGCCGCCGCCTCGCGCGCCGCTGCCTCGCTCTTCGCCGCCGATTCCCGCGCCGCCGCGTCGGCCTTCGCCGCCGACTCCCGCGCTGCCGCGTCGGCCTTCACCGCCGCCTCGCGCTCGGCCGCCTCGCCCTTCGCCACCGCCTGATCCCGCTCGCGGGCCTCGATCGCCTGCTGCAGCTGCTGGCGAAGCTCGGAGATCGCCTCGGTGTCGGTGCGGGTGCGCGCTCCGAGCGTCCCCGCGCGCTCCCGCTCGGAGGCGAGCGCGGCGCGAAGGCCAGCGAGCTCTCCGTCGGCGCGGTGGTGGGCCTCGCGCGCCGCGACCCTTTCCGCCTCGAGCGCATTGAGCGCGACCGAGTGCGTCTCCTCGAGGTGGCGCACGCGCCGCTGATGCGCCTCCTCGAGCGCCCCCAGCTCCTGCTGGCCGGCCGCCTTCGCCTCCGCCACCTGGCCTTCGAGCTGTGAGGTCAGCTGCTCGAGCCGGCGCGCCGCCGCCTCCTCGGCGATCTTCCGCACCTCGGCCTCGGTGCCCCGCGCCGCAGTGAGGCTCGCCGACAGCTCCCGCTCGGACGCCTCGACCTGGGCGCGCGCCTGGACCACCGCGGCCTGATCCCGCTCGAGCCGCTGGCGCTGGCCTTCGAGGGTGGCGCGCTCCTGGGCCACCGCCGCGCGCGCGGTCTCCGCTTCGACCACCGCGCGGGTCGCTGCGTCGCGCGCTTCGCCCTCGCTCGCCCGCGCCGCCCGCAGCGCGGCGTCGCGCTCGACCTGGGTCCGGTCCACCGCCGCGCGCTCGGCGGCGACCGCGATCAGCTGGGCCTCGAGCTGCCGGGCTTGCGCGTCGAGCGCCTC
>JAYVRT010000371.1:0-6291 GCA_043776025.1 Archangiaceae bacterium
TCAAGGACTCGTCGGTGCCGAGGCTGCTCAACGCCTACTACCAGGCGCACCACAGCGGCGAACTGGTGCTCCACCGGCCCCCAGCGATCAAGGTGGTCAGCTTCGAGCGGGGCAAGCCGGTGTACGCGGCGAGCAACCTCGCCCACGAACGCTTTGCCCGCTACGTCGCCCGGAACGGACTGCTCGCTCCCGATGATCTCCAGGCCGTCGCCGCGCTCGCCCGGGAGCAGGGCCTGCGCACCGGGATCGCGATGGTCCAGCTTGGGGTGATCACCGAGGCGCAGCGGGTGCAGCTGCTCGACGGCCAGATTCGGGAGATCATCTGGTCCACTTTTTCCTGGGTCGACGGCGAGTACAGCTTCAACGCCGGAAAGCCGCTGAGACCCGACCTCGCCCGGCTCGACGTCTTCCCCGGCGAGCTGATTCTGCAGGGGTGCATGCGCGAGCCCCTGATGGCCTTGCGCACGCGGATGCCGGCCGAGCGCAGCTTGAGCCCCGCGGCCGATCCCGCCTACCCGCTGGAGCGGTTTGCCTTCACCGACGAGCAGGCGCTGGTGATCGCCGCCGCCGACGGCACCAAGCGCGTCGCGGACCTTTTGGCCCTGACTGATCTGCCCGAGAGAGAGGCGCTGGGGCTGATCGTCGCCCTCGAGCAGCTCGGCTTTGTCGAGGAGCGCAAGGACCTTTCTCGCGGCCGCCGGGTCAGCTTCGGCTTGTAGACCACCAAAACCCCGAGCAACTTCAGGACAATGGCCAAACTTCAGCCAAATCGCCCGAGGGGTCTGGCAATCCGGTAGGAAAACGCTTACATCACCCCTACCTCGGGCCACGGGTCCGAGTTGCCGCCTCAAATTGTTTGTCGGCGGCCTAAACGAAAGCAAAGAGTAAATAGAATGGCGACTGGGACTGTGAAGTGGTTCAACGATGCGAAGGGCTTTGGTTTCATCTCGCAGGAAGGGGGCGGAGAGGACGTGTTCTGCCACCACACCGCGATTCAGGCGGACGGATTCCGCACCCTGGCCGAAGGCCAGAAGGTGGAGTTCGACGTCAACAAGGGCCCGAAGGGCCTCCAGGCGGCGAACGTCCGCCCGGTGAGCTGAAGTCTAACCACTTCTCTCTGTAAAGCGGCTCGCTCCTCTTCAAAGGAGCGGGCCGTTTCCTTTTGTGGCGTGCGTTACGCGTGGCCGAGCCGACGAACCAGCCGCCCGTGGGAGACGATCGCGTCGAAGGTCGTGAGGTTGACCTTGTAGGGGACGCCCTGCTCCCTGCACAGCTGCTGAACGATCGGAGCGATCTCGGGCAGCCGGTAGTGGCAGACCTTGGGAAACAGGTGGTGCTCGATCTGGTAGTTGAGGCCGCCGACGTACCAGGTGATGAAGTTGTCGCCGAGGGCGAAGTTGGCCGAGGTCACCACCTGGTGCACCGCCCACTCCATCTTCGGGGCGCTGCCCAGCTCGAGCGCGGGGAACTGGGCGCCCTCGACGCAGTGGGCGAGCTGAAACACGGTCGCCAGCGTCAGGCTCAGCGTCGCCGAGGCCAGCGCGTACCCGAGCAGCACGTGCGACCAGGGGTGGAACATCATCGGGATCACCAGCGCCCAGGTGTAGAAGACCACCTTGCCGGTGAAGAAGATGACGAGCTTCCAGCCGGTGGGCCGGGGAAACGTCTGGGCCCCGATGCGGCCCTTGGCGAGGTTCACGAAGTCGTCGATGAAGTGCCACTTCACCGCGAGGAACGCGTACAGCACCCAGATGTAGATGTGCTGGAACCGGTGACCGACACGGCGCTGCTGCTCAGGTGACAGACGCGCCAGCGGGCGGATGTCGATGTCGACGTCGAGGCCGGTGATGTTCGGGTTGCTGTGATGGAAGACGTTGTGCTTCCAGTGCCAGATGTACGAGCTGCCGCCGAGCAGATCGAGGCCGAGCGCCATCAGGGCGTTGACCCAGGGGCGCCTGCTGTAGCCCATGTGGCCGCCGTCGTGCTGAATCGAGAAGCCGATGCCCGCCGAGGCGAGGCCCAGGGAGACGCAGCACAGCGCGGCTTGCCACCAGGTGGTGACGGCGAAGTTGAGGAGCACCCAGGAGCCGACGAACCACGCCATGATCACCGCGGTCTTCCGGTACATCGCGAACGGGGTCTGGTTGGGCACCTGGCCGGTCGCGGCGAAGTGCGCGTCGACGCGCCGGCGCAGCTCGTGGAAGAACGGGCCGTGCGGGAGGTAGCGGGAGTTCGAGTTGGTCGCCATCGGGGTGCCCAGCGGCGGGTCTGTCTACACCATATTCGCTGGGAAGCCACGGCGTGGGTCAGCTCTGCGGTCCCGTGGCACGGCGGTGAAGAATTCCAGCCGTCCTGCTGACCGTCATCAGGCGCGGACGCCAGGGTCGACCCGGCGGATCTGAAACGACAGCGTTGGCTGCGACTCGCTCTTGCGCCTGCGCGCCTGCGACGAGGGGGCCGGCATGTCAGCCCCGCTCTTTAAAGTAGCGTGCATGGGGGAAACAATGACGCTCACTGGAGTCTCACGCAGGATCATCACCCTTCGAGGCGCACGGGTGATTCTCAGCCATGAACTGGCGGCGCTCTACGAGGTCGAGCACGGCGCCTTGATGCAGGCGGTGAAGAGGAATCGATCGCGGTTCCCCGCCGACTTCCTCTTTCAACTCACCGCAAATGAGACGGGCGGTTTGAAATCACAAATTGTGATTTCAAACGCGGGCCGCGGAGGTTCGCGGCATCGGCGCTACGCTTTTACCGAGCAAGGGGTCGCGATGCTCTCGAGCGTGCTGCGAAGCAAGCGCGCGGTCGCCGTGAACATCGAGATCATGCGGGCCTTCGTCCGGCTGCGGCAGTGGCTGATCAGCAACCGCGAGCTCGCGAAGAAGGTCGCGGAGCTGGAGGCCAGCGTCGACGGCCGGTTCCGGATCGTGTTTCAGGCGCTCGAGCAGCTCACCGACCCGCGGCCCCCGGGGAAGCTGATTGGCTTCCGCGCGGGTCAGGGCGCCAGACAATAGAGGGTGGTGACCTCTTTGGTCCGCGCCTCGTGCAGCGGGTCGGAGGCGTCGCTCGCCTTGGGGTGCTTCGCCGGGGCGGTGCGCTTCCACTTCACCTGAAGTCCCGCCGCGGCGAACTGGGCCGGCAGGTAGTCGGCCGGCCGCAGCCCGAGCAGCTCGGCGAGGTCGGACATCAACAGCCACCCTTCCCCGCCGGGCGCCAGGTGGGCCTTGAGACCACGCAGGAACGCCTCGAGGAAGCGGTGGCCCTCGTCGAACACCGCGCGGTCGAGCCGGTTCTTCGCCGGCTCGGGAATCCACGGTGGGTTGCAGATCACCACGTCCGCGGTGCCCTGGGGGAACAGGTCGCGCTCCTCGGCGACGAAGCGCGCGCCGAAGCCGAGGGAGGTGGCGTTCTCCCGCGCGCAGGCGACGCAGCGGGGGTCGACATCGGTGCCGCTCGCCGAGGCCGCGCCGCGCTGGAGCAGGAGGAAAGACAACACCCCGGTGCCGGTGCCGATGTCGAACACCTTCTTCCCCGAGGGCGCGGGGGCCTCGAGCAGCAGGTCGACGTACTCCGAGCGGGTGGGGAGAAAGACGCCGTAGTGCGGGTGGAGCTTGCCCGGCAGCCCGCGCACCACCAGGCCCTTGCGGTACCACTCCGCGGCCCCGAGCAGGCCGATCAGCGCCTTGAGCGGGACCACCGTCGGCGCCGTCACCGGGCCCCACACCGCGGCGCAGGCGGCGGCGACATCGGGGGCGGTCTTCAACCCAACCAATTTGTAGGCGGGGTCGAGCATCACCAGCACCCGGGACAGCGTCTGGTGCTCGACGAGCCGCGCCTGGCGTTCAGCGCGGTACTGCTCGAGCAGGCTCTTCGGCGCTTCGCGGCGGCCGCGATCGACCCGGCGCCCCATCGCGGCGAGCAGCTGCTTCGCGTTGCGGAAGTCGCCCTCGTACAGCAGGTGCTCGCCCTTGCGCACCCGCCGCAGCGCCACCTCGGCGGTGAGCCGATCGTCGACGCGGGTGAGCGAGGCGGGAGCGGGCGCGTCGCTCTCCGACCGCCAGATCAGCTCCTTCGAGTCATGGGTGAAGCGGACGAGGGGTTCGGACACGCGGACCCGGCCGCTCTACACCACTTCACTCTTCGCTGCCGGCCGGCTTGAAGAACCAGGGGTGACTGACGCTGACGGTGCCTCCGCCGGCGGGCTCGGGGAACTTCCAGCGGCGCACCTGGGAGAGCATGCAGGCCTCGACGTTCGCGTCGTCGAGGCTCGACTCCGCGACGTTGGCATCGGTGACGCTGCCGGTGCCGTCGATGGTGAAGAGGATCATCACCTTCCCCGACAGCTCCGGCTTGTGCTGCAGCTGAAGCTCGTAGCAGAACTTGATCGCGTTGAAGTTGCGCTTGATCACCTTGCCGACGAGCTCCTTCGACAGGCCGTCGGTGACCCGGGTCTCTTTGCAGCACGGGGTGACGTCGAGCTTCTTGCGCAGCTCGCCCGAGAAGTTGCCCACCGGCCGGCGGATGCCGAAGACCCCGGGGCCAATGCCCTGAGGTCCTCCGCCCGGGCCAAAGCCGCGAGGACCGCCCAGCCCGTTTTCCGCCGCCGCGCCGACCGGAGGCCCGCCCAGACCGTCGATCGCGCGATCGATCCCCGCGTTGAGTCCAGGGGCGAAGACATCGCCTCCGCCTCCTCCAAGGTTCGCCAGCGCGTCGAGCAGCCCGGCTCGCCTGGCCTCGAGCGGCTTGGCTGCCCGGCTCACGTGAGCGGAGTCCTGCTTGTTCAGCTCGAGCTGCTTCTGGCGGGCGGCTTCGAGATCGAGCCGCGGCTTCTTCGGCGCAGGCGTGGCGACGAACTTCGTGTACGCGGTCGGGCTCAACGTCACCGTGTCATCGGCGCCGAAGCCAAGTTGGACGTCGAGGATGAACATCGCCACCAGCGCCACGAAGCACACCAGCACCAGGCCGGCGATCTTAACGAAGGACCAGTCATCGTCCTCCCCGGCGGCGACGACCTTCGGGGGTGGCTCGACGTACTCGAGCAGCAGCGCCGTCTGTCCCAGCACCATGCGGGTCGCCAGGCCCGGGACGACGGCGATCGCCTCGTCGTTCATCCGGAGCCGGCCCTTGCTGCGCGTCAGGGGGCCGAAGCTGCCGTCGCCCGCCAGATGCCGGACGTCGAGCAGCCGATCACCCCAGACGTGTGCCACGCGGAGCACCGCCATACCCACCTCGAAGTTGTCTTTGAAAAGCGCGGCCGGCCCTGTCGCTGCCGTACGGACAACGACGGGCGCGGCTGGGTTCCGGCGGACTGTTTCGGGGGGGGCTACGGAATCGTGAACTGGGTGATGTTGCGCCCGGAGCCTGCGTTGCCGCCGTTGGCATCGGAGGGCACGAAGGTGCCGCAGTAGTAGCGGGTCGCGCCGTTGGCCCGGACCTCGACCTCGTAGGGGATCGGCGGGCTGGCGCTGCAGTGCTGGTAGTAGTCGACCCGCACCTTGTACAGGCCGCTCGTCGCCACCTGGCCGGGCGGGTAGATCACGTTCTCGACGTTGACGTTGTCGAGCGTGCACGCCGGGTTCGAGTCGAGGTCGAGCCAGCCCAACGCGCCGCAGGGGGTCGGCAGGGGGATCGGGAAGGGGAAAGGGATCCCAGCGTCGAACGAGGTGTTGGTGTTGCCGTACCAGATCTCACAGGTGCCGGCGTCGCGCAGCGGCTCGACGACGTGGAGATCGAGATCCTCGGACTGCGGAAAGCGCAACGTCACCTGCACCGGGCCGGTGTTCCCGCGCAGGTGGCACTGGCCGTTGATGCAGACGAAGCCGCGGCTGCACTCGGTGGTGCAGGCCGGACCGCTGCCGCCGTCGTACGGCAGGCAGTGGGCAGTCATCCCGGCGTCATCGAAGAGCACGCTGGGGTTGCCGCCGCCCGCGCCGCTGCCGCCTCCCGAGCCCGTGCCGCCGCCGGTGCCGCCACCATCGGCGAAGACGCAGGTATGTGTGGCCAGGTTGCAGGTGGTGTTGAAGGTCGGGCAGTCGGCGAAGCTGCGGCAGCCGACGCACCCCCCGCTCGGCAGCACCGACTGATCGCAGAACGGCGTCGGAGCGGCGCAACCGCTGCTCTGGGTGCAGGTGACGCAGCGGCCGGCGTTGGCGTTGCCCGCGGGATCGCAGACGGGCGTCGCCCCCGAGCACCCCAAAGTCGCGGTGCAGATCCGGCAGCTCATCGTCGTCGGATCGCAGATCGGCGCGCTGCTCAGGCATGCAGGGGTACAGACCGCGGCCGCACCGCCTC
>JAYVRT010000372.1:0-6288 GCA_043776025.1 Archangiaceae bacterium
GCTCCGGCGGCCGCGGGAACTGGACCCGCGTTGGCGGCGCCGAAGATCATCGTCTGCGACGGCGCGGGGGCCGCGGGCCCTTTGCTGGCTCCAAACATCATCGTCTGATGGGTCGGGGCAGCGCTGACGGCGGGCGCGCCGAACTGAATTGTCTGGTTCGGCTGGGGAGCCGCGGGCGCGGGCGGCGGGGTCGGGGCCTCTGCTCCAACGCCGCCGCCAGGCTTGGCGATGAAGACGTGGCTGCAGCGCGTGCACTGAACGGGCGCACCGGCGGCAGGAATCAGCCGCTCGTCGAGCACATAGGTGGTCGCGCACTTCTCACACGAAATAAGCACGCGAGGGTTATACCACCGAGCCGCTGGGCGCTAACGGATCTCCATCGCCGCTTTCAGCGTCGAGAGCTTGGCCGGCCCGACCCCGGACACCGCGTCGACCTCGTCCCACGACTTGAAGCCGCCCAGCCGGGCGCGCGCGTCGACGATCGCCTTGGCCAGCGCGGGCCCGACCCCGGGCAACTGGGCGAGGTCATCGGCCGAGGCGCGGTTGAGATCGAGCATTGCCCCGACGGTGAGCTTGCCCCCTGCCGGAAGCGGCGCTCCCGGGCCGCACCGGGCGACCCCGTCGGGCCCCAGGTGCACCTGCGCGGGCAGGCAGTCGAGCGCGGGGGAGGACCTCGGCTTGAGCAGCAGCACCGCGGCGCCAGCGAGCAGAGCGACGGCGCCCACCACCGCGACCGCCCGGGGCCGCGCTCCGTTCACTTCGCGTCGACGCGGTCGAGGCCGAACGCGGTGTGCAGAGAGCGCACCGCAAGCTCGGTGTACTTGGCGTGGATCAGGCAAGAGACGCGGATCTCCGAGGTGGAGATCGCCTGGATGCTGATCCCTTCCCGCGCCAGTACCTTGAACATCTTCGCGGCGACGCCCGAGTGGTTGCGCATGCCGACGCCGACGATCGACACCTTGGAGCACTGATCGTCGGTCTCCACCGCGCCCGCCTTGATCTGCCTGGCGACCTTCTTCACCACGTCCGAGGCCTTGAGCAGGTCGGCCTTGCCCACGGTGAAGGTGAGATCCGTCTTCCCATTCTTCGGGGGGTTCTGGACGATGAGGTCGACGACGATCGCTTTCTCGTCGAGGGCGCCGAAGATGCGGGCGGCGACCCCCGGGCCGTCGGGCACGTTGCGGATCGCGATCTTCGCTTCGTTCTTGTCGTAGGCGACACCTGAGACGACCACGTCTTCCATCGATTTATCCTCCTCGCAGACCAGCGTGCCCGGGTCGTCGGAGAACGACGACTTCACCCACAGCGGCACCTTGTATTTCATCGCGAACTCGACCGAGCGGATCTGGAGCACCTTGGCCCCCAGGCTGGCCAGCTCGAGCATCTCTTCGTAGCTGATCTTGTCGAGCTTCCGCGCCGCGGGCGCCATGTTCGGGTCGGTGGTGTAGACCCCGTCGACGTCGGTGTAGATCTCGCAGGCGTCGGCCTTGAGCGCGGCGGCGATCGCCACCGCGGTGGTGTCTGACCCGCCGCGACCCAGCGTGGTGACGTTGCCGTCCTCGTCGACGCCCTGGAACCCGGCGATCACCGCGATGTGCTTCTTCCCCATCGCCTCGACGATCTTCTCGGCGTCGATGCTCTTGATCCGCGCCTTGCTGAAGGTGCTGTCGGTGACGATCCGGCACTGGCCGCCAAGGAAGCTGGTGGCCTTCGCCTTCTGTTCCTGGATCGCGATCGCCAGCAGGCCGATCGTCACCTGCTCGCCGGTCGCCAGCACCACGTCCTGCTCGCGCTCGCTGGGGCGGGAGGAGATCTGGGTGACGAGCTTGAGCAGCCGGTTGGTCTCGCCGGACATCGCCGAGACGACGACCACCACCTGGTGACCCTGCTTCTGGGTGGCGATCGCGCGCCGGGCCACGTTCTTGATCCGCTCGATGTCTCCGACCGAGGTGCCACCGTATTTTTGAACGATCAACGCCATAGCGGGCCGGGGACATAACATGCGCCGCGCGCGACAAAAGCGCCGCGTTCCGCCGGTCGAAACTCGCTCCCCGGGCAGTCCCACGGGCGAGCACGACAACCCAGAAGTTCGAGCATGCCTGGGTGGCTGACCCCTTCCCGCTGGCTGCGTTGCGCTCCCTTCGCCGCACCTTGAGGTCCGACTGGGCCGCGCGCCTTGCCATCGGGGCACCTCGACGACCGATGCACGCACGAACTTCTGAGCTGTCGTACTAGGTTCCCTCGCCGTGAACCCAGTCTCACTCGACGGCTCGACGCTCACCCTCACCCAGATCCGCGACGTCGCCTTCGCCGGCGCCCAGGTCGCCCTCGCGGCCTCCGCCGTCGCGCGGGTCGACCAGGCCCGGGCCCTGGTGGAGAAGATGGCCGACGCCGACGCGCCGACCTACGGGATCAACACCGGCTTCGGCACGCTCTCGGAGATCCGGATCGACAAGAAGGACCTCCGCGAGCTGCAGCGCAACCTGATCCTCTCCCACGCGGCGGGGGTCGGCGCGCCGCTGAGCCCGCCCGAAGCGCGCGCGCTGCTGCTGCTGCGGGCCAACGTGCTCGCCAAGGGGTACTCCGGGGTGCGCCGGTCGACGCTCGACCTGGCGCTGCAGATGCTCAACCGCGAGGTGACGCCGATCGTCCCCGAGCGCGGCAGCGTCGGGGCCTCGGGAGACCTCGCGCCGCTGGCGCACCTGGCGCTGGTGTTCATCGGCGAGGGCGAGGCCACCTTCAAGGGCGAACGCCTTCCGGGCCGGGTGGCGCTGGAGCGCGCCGGGCTCCAGCCGATCGTGCTCGAGGCCAAGGAAGGGCTGACCCTGGTCAACGGCACGCAGGCGATGTGCGCGGTCGGGGTCCCCGCCCTGTTGAAGGCCGAGGAGCTCGCCGAGCTGTTCGACGTCGCCGGAGCGATGACCCTCGAGGGCCTGCTCGGCTCGCACAAGCCGTTCGTCCCCGAGGTGCACGCGCTGCGGCCCCACGACGGGCAGCGCGCCTGCGCCGCGCACATGCGCTCGGTGCTCGAAGGCAGTCAGCTGGTCGAGACCCACGCCCACTGCAGCAAGGTGCAGGACCCGTATTCGATGCGCTGCATCCCCCAGGTGCACGGCGCGGCGCGCGACGGCCTGGCGTTCGCGCGCAAGATCCTCGACGTCGAGGTCAACAGCGCCACCGACAACCCGCTGGTCTTCACCCAGACCGAGGAGATCGTCTCCGCCGGCAACTTCCATGGGCAGCCAGTGTCGCTCGCGCTCGACGTGGTCGCGATGGGGCTGACGCAGCTGATGTCGATCAGCGAGCGCCGCGTCGAGCAGCTGGTGAACCCCGCGCTGTCCGGGCTCCCGGCGTTCCTCGCGAAGAACTCGGGCCTGAACTCCGGCTTCATGATCGCCCAGGTGACCGCGGCGGCGCTGGTCGCCGAGTCGCGGATCCTCTGCCACCCGGCGTCGGTCGACTCCATTCCTTCCTCCGCAGGACGCGAGGATCACGTCTCGATGGGGATGACCGCCGCGCTCAAGGCCCGCCAGATCGTCGGCCACGCGGTGCATGCGCTGGCAATCGAGCTGCTGGTGGCGGCCCAGGCCCTCGACCTGCGGCTGCCGCACAAGCCTGGCCGGGGCGCGCTCGCCGCGCACCAGCTGATCCGCTCGAAGGTGCCGCACATGGAACGCGACCGCGAGCTGCACAAAGACATCACCGCGGTGGCGGCGCTGATTGACTCCGGGGAACTGCTTGGGGCGGTCCGTCGCGCGTGTTAGCTCGTGATTTCGCAGACAGAGCCGTTGGGGACCAAAGACATGAATGACGGGAAGGATTTTCCGCGCACGCTCTCGACCGCCATCCCGGCAATTCCCATCTCGCTGGAGACGGCAGCCCCCCCGACCCAGTCCGACGACGAGGTCCGCGCGCGCATCGTCACGCTCGAGCGTGAGGCCAAGGGACTGGGCACCGCGCCCGCCGCCGCGCTGCTGTTCCACGAGATCGGGCTGTTGTGGGAGAACCCGCTCAAGCACCCGCGCAACGCGGCGATCGCCTACCAGGCCGCCTACAAGCTGGCGCCGACCTTCCTCGCCAACATCCGCGCCGCCCGCCGGCTCTTCGCCGAGGTCGGCAACTGGCAGATGGTGGTCACCCTGCTCGACGCCGAGCTCAACGCGGTGGAGAACAAGCGGGCGAAGGCGGCGGTGCTCTTCGAGAAGGGGATGGTGCTCGAGCAGCGCCTGTCGCGCGAAGCGGACGCCGTCGCCGCCTGGGCCGCGACGCTCCAGCTCGAGCCCGAGGACATCACCCTGCTGTGCCAGCTGGAACAGCTGTTCGCCGAGAAGGGCGACCACGCCTCGTTGGTGCACACCCAGAAGCTGATCGCGAAGGTGGTGACCAACGAAGCAGCGAAGGCCCACTACCTCACCTCGGCCGGCTTGCTGCTCGAAGACCGGGTCAAGGATCTGAAGGGCGCGGCAGCCTGCTTCCGCGAGGCCTTCGCCCTCGACCGGCGCGACTCACTGTTGCTGGCGGCGATCAAGCGCGTCGCCCAGCGCGAAGGCACCGTCGACGAAGAGCTGGCGGCGCTCGCCGCCGAGGCCGAGGGCCAGGGCGCGCACGCCGCCCCGACGTTCCTCCAGATCAGCAAGGCCTACGAGCGGCTCAACCGCCCCGAGGACGCGCTCGCCGCGCTGATGGCAGCACGCCGGGTTGCCCCCACTGACCCGTTGGTGCTCTCCGAGCTGGCGCGGATCTTCGAGACCCAGGCCCGCCACGAGGAACTGGCCGACGTGCTCGTCACCTGGTCAGGGGTGATCAAGGACGAGAGCGAGCTGATCGCGATCAACCTGCGGCTGGGCTCGCTCTACGAGGATCACCTGAAGCGCGACGCAGACGCGATCGCCCGCTACCAGCTGATCCTCGCCAAGGCCGCCGGACACCCGACGGCGCTGGCGAACCTCGGAAAGCTCTACCACCGCTCGAAGAACTGGAACGGCCTGCTCGGCACCTACGAGGCCGAGGCGGGCTCGATCGACGACCCGAAGCAGAAGGCGATCCGGATCTTCAAGTCGGCCGAGGTGCTCGAAGAGCGGCTGCAGCGCACCGACGACGCGATCGCCCGGTACAACGAGTGCCTTCGGCTGTCGCCCGGCTACCTTCCAGCGCAGAAGGCGCTGGTGCGGCTGTTCGAGAAGCTGGGCAAGTGGGTCGACCTCGTCGGCATGTACGAGCAGGACCTCGCCCAGACCAACGACAAAGAGCAGCAGATCCAGACGCTGAACCGGATGGCGGCGATCCACGAAGACCGGCTCACCGACCTGCCCCGGGCGATCGACTGCTGCAAGCGGGTGCTGGAGATCGCCTCCGATCACCTGCCGACGGTGCGCAACCTCGGGCGCCTGTACGAGCGCGCGGCGCGGTGGGACGATCTGATCGCGCTCAACGAGCAGGAGGCCTCGCTCTCGGGCGACACCCGGCAGGTCGTCTCTTTGGCGCACCGCACCGCGGAGATTCTCGAAGATCAGCTCAAAGATCGCGCCGGCGCGGTCGCCGCATACGAGCGGGTGTTGGCGCTCTCCCCCACCTACCCTCCCGCGCTCAAGGCGCTCGGCCGGCTCTACGCGCAGGACGGCAAGTGGGCGGAGCTGATCAAGATGTACCGGGCCGAGGCGGAGATCGCCGCGTCGACCGACCAGGCGGCGCAGCTGATGTTCAAGATCGGCGAGCTGCACGAGCAGCGGCTGAAGAACGAGAACGACGCGATCGCCTCGTTTCAGGAAGTGCTGACCCTGGCGCCCAGCTACTTCCCCGCGTTGCGGGCGCTGGCACGGATCTACCGATCGCAGGGCGCGTGGGAGAGCCTGATCGAGATCCTGCGGGCCGAGGCGGCCAACCGCCACGACCCGGTCGAGCGGGCCAACGCGATGTTCCAGGCGGCGGCGATCTGGGACGACCAGCTGAAGAAGCCGGACAAGGCGATCGAGGGTTACAACGAGGTCCTCCGCCTCGCCCCCAATCACCTCACCGCGATGCAGCAGCTCGAACGGCTGCTCTCCGCCAGCGACGACACCAAGGAACTGATCGTCCTGCTCGACCGCCAGACCCAGGTCGGCTGGCCGCAGGTGAAGGTCTCCGCCCAGCTGAAGCTGGCCCGGCTCTACCTTGACCGGCTCAACGAGCCGTCGCGGGCCGCCCAGTGCTGCGACCTGGCGCTGGAGCTCGACGTCAACAACCTCACCGCGCTCAAGCTGCTCGAGCGGATCCGCGCCAGCGATCGCACCCGCCGCAACGAGCTGCGGG
>JAYVRT010000373.1:0-6277 GCA_043776025.1 Archangiaceae bacterium
CTCTGGGGCGCAGTGCTACAGGGCGTGCTGGGGGTCGACTCCAGCATCCAGCAAGGGATTGCCGACAAGAAGACGAGCGACGCCAACGTGGCGCTCGCCAACGCCGCGGCAGCTGACGCCAGCCGCCGCGGTGGCGTCGACGCCGGGGCGGCGAAGGCGACGGCGAGCAAGCTGGCCGCGGAACAGCGGAGCGCCTACACGAGCGCCGGCGTCGATGCGACGGTGGGCACCGCGGCCGACGTCCAGGCGGAGACCACCAGCAAGGGGGCGCAGAACGCGCTCATCATCGAGAACAACGCCGCTCGCGAGGCCTGGGGCTACAAAGCCCACGGCATCGCCTTCCAGACGCAGGCTGGAATCAACGCCGCGCGCACCAACCGAGAGGTGGCGGGCGGCATCATCGGCACCGCCGGCGCCGCGGTGAACGTCTGGAACAGCTACCGAGGCAAGGGGGAGTAGATGCCGCGCGTTCCCGTCAGCGACTCTCCAGGCGTTGCGCAGGCAGCTGCTCGCCCTCAGTACCTCAACCCCGACACCCGCGACGGGACGCAGGCGCTGCAGGCAGGCGTCGGCGAGCTCGCCCAAGGCATCGGCAACGTGCAGGCGGTCAATGACGAGCGGGCTCGGCGGGCGAAGCAGCGCGCGGACGAGATCGCCGCCGACTCCGTCTTCGCCCAGGCCCAGCAGTTCACCACCGAGAAGCTGCACGGAAAGGACAACCCGTCCGGCCCCGACGTCGTCAGCATCACCACCGGGGCCGACAACAGCTTCGTCTCGGCCGGTCCGCGCCAGTCCGGAGGCAACGGCGAGCACGTTCCGGGCTACCTCGACAGCCGCGGCACCGAGGCGCACGCGCAGTCGGGCGACACCCTCGACTCGATTCAGAAGAAGTACGAGAGCCTGTTGAGCGTCGCCGGCACGCCCGAGCAGAAGGCCATCGTCCAGCGCCGGCTGCTGACGCTCTACGAGTCGGTGCGGGCGCAGGTGGCCGAGCACGAGGGCCAGCAGTTCAAGGTGGCCGACCAGGCCGCCACCGCCGGCCTGCTGTCGACCACTCTCAACTCGGCCGCCACCCTCTACGACCGCCCCAACGACGTCGCGAAGCTGACCGAGGACGCGCTGGCGTCGCTCAAGCGAAGCGCGCTGCCTGAAGAGTTCGAGGCAAAGAAGCAGGACTTCCTCTCGAAGGTGTCGCAGACGCGCATCAACGGGTTTCTGCAGGCCGACGACATCGCTGGCGCACAGGCCCTCTACAACAACGACAAGCAGCTGCTCGGCGACGACGGCCGCAGTGTGAAGGCACAGATCGACGATGCGGTGGCCGCGGATCAGCGCAGCAAGAAGGCAGCGCGGGATGCGACGGACGCGGCGCAGATACTCAAGAACGCGACCCCCGACGTCGGCTACGCGGACCCGGCCGCGGCGATCGCCCAGCTGAAGAACGTCTCGGCGGAGTCCCGCGCCGAGGTGACGGCCCAGGTTAAGCAATTGCTCGCGCTGGACGCCGAGGCGCAGAAGGCCGAGTTCGACAAGGATCAGACCCTCGCGCACGGGGCCTACAACAACGGCGGCCTCGCGGCGGTGCCCAAGGACGTGCTGCAGCGCCTCAACACCCAGTACGGCCCCGCCGGTCCTGCCTTCGTTGATCGGCTGCAGAGCGAGGCCGATGCGAAGTGGCGCCGAGCGAAGGCGGACGCGAAGTCCGACAAGAGCAGCGATGCGGCGGAACGGCGTGCCCAGGCCGAGGCCAACCACCGCGCGCGCAACGACTACCTCTCTATGCCTCTCGACGAGCGCTCGGCTCTCAACGTCGACACCGAGTTCCTCGGCAGCGGCGCCAACCCCCTCGGTCTCTCCGAGCTTCGCCGACTGCAGCAGGTCGACAAGGCGAACATCCAGACGCACGCTGCGCAGGGAGAGGCGGACTTCATGCGCGCCGCCCTTGCCTCGGTACAGGACAGAGGGCTCGGAAAGAGCGCCACGAAGGACTTCAAGGCCGAGGCGGTGCTCGCCTTCCAGGGGTTCCTCGAGAAGAACAAGCGGCGTCCGAACGCGGCCGAGACCACGGCAGAGATCGGCACCCTCATCCAGAACGGCGAGACGGAGCCCGGCCTCCTGTACGGCTACAACTCAGAGCCCGAGTGGAAGCGCCGCCAGCGCGAGCGCCAAGCGCTGGGTAAGGGCCAGGAGCCGCAGCAGCCGCCGGCGCTCACCGAGGCGAAGAATAAGCAGGCCCTCGACTGGGCCCACGCGCACCCCGCGGACCCCCGCTCAGCGGCCATCCTGAAGAAGCTCGGAGCGCAGTGATGGCGGATTTCAACCCCGACGAGTTTCTCGCCGAGCCGGCGCCGCCAGCCCCAGCCGCGCCGGTGGTCGACGAATTCAACCCCGACGCGTTCCTCGCAGAGCCAGCGGTCCGGGCGCCTGGACAGGTTGCCTCGGCGGCCGACGCCGCGCTCGATCAGGCACCGGCCGAGACCCCGGAAGAGCGCCAGGCGCGGCGCGACGCCCAGCTGCGCGACGCGTTCAAGCCGCTCGCCGGCGCTGACGTCTCGCACCCGGACGCCGAGGTGCGGCAGATCTCCACCACGCTGCGGGTGCCCACCAACGTCGTCCGATCCAACTTCCGCAACTTCCGGGAGAGCTGGCTCGCCTCGAAGCAGGACCCGGCGCAGTGGGGCAAGGACAATCCCGAACTCCGAAAGCTGATCGAGGACCGGCCGGACCTCGCCCGCGAGGTGACGCGCACCGTCGAGTTGCCGAAGCTGCTCAAGGGCTTCTACGCCGTCGCGGACCCCATCAACGACGTCCTCGACAGCCAGCCGGCGCAGGATCTCGCGACGCTGCTCACCGGCGGCGCCTTCGGGGTGAAGCAGCCGGACAATGCCGAGCAGCTCGTCGCCGCGCAGCGGGCCGAGCGCGACGCGTCGAAGCAGACCACCTTTTATGAGACCGCCTCGACGAAGTACGTAGCGCAGCGGCCCGTGCTCGCTGGCATCGAGGCCTACCGCCAGGCTGAGAAGCAGTCGGAAGTGTCGTCGACCTACTCCCGGCTGCTGCTTGCGCGCCGGTACAACGCGAGCCTGCAGGACAGCCCCGACGTCTTCGCCAAGCCGATCGACGAGGAGCAGCTGCTCAATAAGATCGTCGACCTCAAGCGCGAGGCCTCGCTGGGCAGCCCGGCCGAGGGCGAACTCGGCAAGGTGCTCTCCACCATCGCCACCACCACCGCCTCGAGCGTCAGCGGGTACAAGGGCGGGGCCGTGGGTTTCGCTGCCGGCGCGACGCTGAACGTCGCCACGCGGGGCAAGTCGGCGGCCGTCACTCCGTTCCTCGCGAAGGCCGGCCTGGCGCTCACCACGATGGATCAGGAGATGGGGAGTTCGTACGAGCGGCTGCTCGGGACGAAGACGGAGACCGGCGAGCTGCTCAGCGAGCCCGAGGCGGCCGCCGGCGCCGTCGTCGCCGGCACCCTGAAGACCGCGGTCGAGATCGGCACCCTCGGCCTCGAGTTCCAGGCGATGGACATCGGCGGCAACGTGGCGAAGCTGGCCGCCCGCGACGTCACCTTTCGCCAGCTGCTGAAGAAGGCAGCCGTGGCCCGGCTCAAGGTCGGCGCCGACGAGTCCGGCGAGGAGCTCATCCAGGGGCCGACCGAGGACGCGGTCGTCTACTTCGCCCAGGCGATTCACGCCGGGCAGTTCGGCAGCGCCAACCCTATCGATGTCGTCGGGGCTGCCACGTCGGCGCAGGAAGCCTTCGTCGGCACCGCGCTGGGCCCGCTCCCTGTGCTGGGCGAGCTCCACCTGGTGCAGCGCGTGGCGGAGCACGGGCGAGAGGTGCAGGCTGGACGGAAGGCAGCCGCGCTGGCCGGCCTTGCCTCGAGCGAAGAGGCGCGGACGCTCGCCGAGCCGGTGGCGCGCCTCATCGAGGACACCACCGCGGAGACGGGCGCCCCGGTGACGCACGTCTACGTCGACGCCAAGGCGGTCCAGCAGCTCTTCCAGTCGCAGAAGGTCGACGAGGCGCCGGCGATGACGCAGCTGCTGGGTGAGGCCGGCCCCGCGAAGCTGCAGGCGGCGATCGCCACCGGCGCCAAGCTGGAGGTGCCGCTGGCCACCTACCTCGAGAAGTGGGGCGGGGACGCGCTGAAGCCGCTGGTGGAGCACACCACCACCGAGGCCGTCCGCCAGACGCCGGCGCAGCTCAAGGAGAACGCAGCAGCCAACGAGGCGCACGCCCAGGCCCTCGCCCAGCAATACGTCGCGCAGCAGCAGAGCGACACCCAGGCCCACTACGAAGGCCTCGAGCAGCAGCTCGTCGCCGCGGGGCACACCGCCGAGGAGGCGCAGCGCCTCATCGCGCCCTGGCTCGCCTTCGAGCGGACCCAGAACGAGGCCTTCGGTGAGCCGGTGGTGACGCAGAAGGTCCAGGTGGTGGGCGACAAGGTGGAGGCCGTCGAGCCGCGGCCGGCGCCCGAGCAGCAGCTGCGCGCGCGGGCGCTGCAGACGTCGCCGGCGGAGCGCGCCAACCTCCTCGGCCTCGACGAGAACACCGGGATACCCAACGGCCGCCACTTCGCGCAGACGCCGGCGCCGGCAGGAAAGCCGCTGGTGGCTCACTACAGCGTCGAGGGCATCAAGTACACCAACGACAACGTCAGCCACGCCCGGGCCAACCTCCTCTACCGGACGGTGGCGCGGGCACTGCACCAGGCGAACGCCGCCAACGTCTCCAAGGTGGGCGGCGACTTCCTCTCCTACGTCGCCAGCCCGGCCGAGGCCGGGGCCATCGCCGCGGCCGCCAACAAGGCGATGCCCGTCAAGGGATTCACCATCACCGTGGCGACCGGCACCACGCCCGAACTCGCGGCCGAGGCCCACACCGCGGCGAAGACGAAGGCCGAGGCGGCCGGGAAGCGGGCCCGGGCCCGGCCGGTGGACCTGGCGGACCCCACCGGACAGACGTTCCTGCCTCCGGAGAAGCCGCTCGGGTTGCAGGGCGACGTGCGGGAGGTGAAGTTCCCCGCCGAGCGCGCCGGAGGCGCTGTCTCGCGGAAGTTCGCCGCGCGCGTGGCGGGCCTCACCCAGGAGCAGTACTTCGACGAAGCCTACCGGGACCCGAGTACAGGCGCCTGGACGGCGCTCGCCTGGCAACACATGGAGCGCAAGGCCCATGTCGCGGCGATGGACATGCGCGATCTGAAGCTGCGCAACAAGCTCTTCGGCGACGCCACCGGCGACGAGATGATTCTCGCCATCGGCGTCGCCGCCCGGGCGGTTGGTGGGGAGGCCTTCGACTTCACCCACCTCCACGGCGACGAGTACGCGGCCCAGGGGAACAACCCGCTTGAGCTGGAGATCTTCGTGCACAGCGTCGAACGGGTGCTCGAGGAGACCCCGGTCCATGCCGTCAACGAGGTGACTGGCAAGGAGTCAGACGAGGTCGTACAGTTGTGGCATGGGATCGGACCCCGCAGCTACGAAGCCGCCGACCACGACCTCAACGAGCGAAAAGCCGCGGCCAAGAGGCATCAGCGGACTGCCGCCGGGCAAGTACAAGGCGAGCTGGGTGTTCGACGGAGTGGACGTGCTGGACCCGAAGATCTCGCGGGAGGAAAAGGACGCGGCGATCAAGCGGTCGGTCAACAGGCTGCCGCCGGCGGTGGAGAAGGATCTCCAGGCGCGGGGCCTGCTGGACCCTCGGTACTTCGTGAACAAGCGCTAGCCCGCATCGCCTCGATGCGGAAGGTGAACCGCGCCGCGGCCACGGCGTGGGTCGAGTTCGTCGACGGCGTCCGCAAGCAGCGCCCGCGAATCTCGGATCGCATGGAGCTGCTCCTCGCCGAGTACGGGCTCGTCGACCCGGCCGGCTTCCCTTTCGACGAGAACGGCAAGCGCCTCGACAAGCCGCTGCCTGGGCCGCGCCGCAAAGGAAAGAGCTCCCTCAGCATCGGAGAGAAGCAGGCGTTTCTGGCACAGATGCGCGGGGACGCGCCCGACTACCGGCTCAACCAGCCCGACGGCCAGGCCGGCGACGCCCGCGGCTACACCGAGCTGGTGCGCCAGGGCGTCGAGCGCGTCATCCGGATCGGCCTCAACAAGAACGCGGACCTCTCCACCTTCCTGCACGAGTCGGGGCACGCCTTCCTCCGCATCGTCTTCGAGCTCGCCGGCCGAGAGAACGCGCCGGAGCGCCTGCTGAAGGACGTCGACGCCATCCTGCGTCACCTCGGCGCGCCCGCCGGCGCGACGTACACGGACCTCACCGTCGAGCA
>JAYVRT010000374.1:0-6274 GCA_043776025.1 Archangiaceae bacterium
CGTCGAGCGCCTTTTCGACCGCCGCTTCTTCACCGGTGAGCAGGTGGTAGAGCGGAGGCGCGATCTGCTGCGCCGCGGCCATCGCGCCGAGCGCCGCGACGGTGTCGTGCTGGGGGTCGAGCGTGATGCCGAGCACGGTGAGCTCCGCCTGCTCCGAGGAGCTCAGTCCCGCCACCACCCGCTTTGCCTGGCCGAGGATCCTGGGACACGCCAGCCCGCAGGTCGCATAGACCCCCGTCACCAGCACCACCCGGCCGCGCAGCTTCTCGAGCGAGACCTCCTCGCCGGCCTGATCGACCAAGGCCAGCCGCGGCGCCGTCAGCGCGGTGCGCAGCTCACGGGCGGGAAAGACCGTGGCGTCACCCGTGGGTCCGCCGAGCAGCCAGAGCGAGCCCGCCATCGCCCCCACGGCCACCAGGGCCGCCACCGCGTACGGCACGAACGCCGCCGCCGAGGCGCGCAGTTGGGCGCGGATCGGCTTCAGCCAGATCAGCGCGATCAGCGCCGCGAGTGAGAGGAGCTCGAAGAAGACCCCAAACCGCATCAGCGCGCTCCCGTCGCGGCCGCCGCCCTCGGAGCCAAAGCACCAGACCCGGAAATCTTCGGCGAACGCCCCCATCCCCGAAGGGGCGGGGGGAATCCACAGCAGCCCCGCGACCAGCAGCGCGAACAGCCCCAGCAGGCAGATCGCGAAGGCCGCGAACCGCCAGGTGACGAAGAAGCGCTCGACGAGGCGCAGCACGTCAGCGCACGTGCCAGACGTCGGCGAGCGCCTTCCAGTTGGCGAAGTAATAGATCGCGAAGGAGACGAGCAGGATCAGCACCAACACCATCGTCCCCGGGGTCTTGTGATCCCCCTCTTCGTGCTCCTGCTCGGCCGCGATCACCGCGGCCGCGGTCTTGTCGGTCGGAGTCGTCATCACCAGCTCTCCATTGGCTTGCCTGCGTTGGACTTCCCGAGGAACACCGCCCAGACCGTCAGCAGGACGAAGATGATCAGCCCGGTGAAGGCGATCACCGCCCCGACGCCGACCATGCCCATCATCAGGTGCGCCGCCGCGTCGAAGCCGGCGGCGAACGCGGCTCCGGTGAACTCGATGTCCCAGTGCCGTCGCGGCACGCCGTAGGAACCGGCGAACGTCATCGACACCGCCATCGTCACGATCCCGATCGCGAAGATGAAGGGCTGGATCCGCACCAACTTCCGCAGCGGGTACTCGCGCTGGAAGATCAGCGGCACGACGTAATAGGCCAGCCCCATAAAGGCGAGGCTCGCTCCTCCGGCGACGGTGGTGTGGAAGTGGCCGGGAATCCGCAGCGTGTTGTGGGCGAGGATGTTGATCTGCTGGGTGCCGAGGGTGACGCCGGTGATGCCGCCGAGGAAGCCGAAGATCACCAGCGAGAGGAAGAAGGCCGAGAAGCCCGGGTTCTTCCACGGCGCGGCGAAGAGCCAGCCGAACAGCCCCTTGGTGAAGCCCTTCTTGCGCTGCGCCACCTCGACCGCGGCGGGCACGGTGAAGCCGTGGATCATCGAGGCCAACACGGCGAGGTACATCGCGTACGAGGTGTTCCAGATCTTCCACCCCGCGCCGACGCCCGGATCCACCAGGAGGTGGTGGGCGGAGGCGAGGTTGATGAAGAGGATGTAGAGCACGAAGGCGCCGCGGCACACCGCCTGGTTGATCGGCTTCGCGCCGACGGTGAGGGTGGCGAGCAGGTACCAGCAGGACACCATCGCGGCGACGTTGATCTGCTGCGACGCATGGCCCAGCCCCCACCACACCAGGCGGTACCAGGCCGGGTCGGGCATCTCCATCACCCCAATCGTCCAGAGGAAGGTGGGGATCATCACCAGCGCGCCATGCGCCAGCGTCACCACCGCGATGATCGCCGCCGCGATCGCGCCGAAGACCACCAACGGCACCGAGCCGCGGTAGGTCTTGTCGCGCTTGGCGATGTAGATGGTGACGAAGAAGTTGATCACCCCCACCAGCGCGCCAACCGCGAAGAGGATGATCCCGAGGTAGAAGATCGGGTGCCCCTTGAGCGGCACGTAGGAGGTGAGCATCACGTCTGCCCTCCCTGAGAAGATCATCGCCTCGACGCAGGCGGCGCCGAGCACCATCAGCCCGAACGAGAGCCAGGCGAGCGCGTTGCTCCCCAACCGAGTGTTGAGCAACGTCGAGCCCGCGAAGTAGAGGATCGCGATCTCCATGAAGATCATCCAGAAGATGAGCATGTTGAAGCCGTGCGCAGTGGTCAGCCGGTAGTACCACTCGGCCGGCAGCAGATGGACGCTCGGCCACCGGGTGAGCCCAATCAGCAGCGCCGCCACGCCTCCGGTGAGCAGCGCGACGACCGCCATCACCGCGTTGAGCTTGATGAAGCGCTGTGCGTTCAGGCACACCGGCAAGCCGGTGGTGTCGCAGGTGCGCACCTGGCCGGGGAGATGGTTTCCGACGCCAAAGCCCGGCTTCTCTTCGGGCAGGGGAACAGCAGACGGCAGATCGAGGGTAGCGGTGGTCATCAGTCCTCCACGAACATCTTGGACGCCATGGTGTGGTGGCCGAGGCCACAGAACTCGTTGCAGATGAGGCTGTACTCACCCGACATCGTCGGAGTGATGGTGAGCACGTGGTCGTAGCCGGGCAGGATCTGGAAGTTCATGTTCATCGGCTGGAGCGAGAAGCCGTGCTGAAGGTCCATCGACGAGACGTGAAGCCGGTACGTCTGGCCCTTCTTGAACTTCAAGATCGGGTAGTAGCTCCACATCATCGCCATCAGGTAGGCGTCGCCGCCGGGCGCCGCCTGGACGATCGGAACGCCCTTCAGCTCGCCCACCTTGTTGGTCTCGACGAACTTCGCGACCCGGGTCCGGAAGTCAGTCGCGGTGACGCGGTAGGCCTCACCGGTCGAGTTCTGTTTTCCCTTGAAGTGCCAGTACGGCATCATCACCGTCAGCACGATGCACCAGCAGAGCGCGAGCCCGATCCAGAGCCGCTCGCCTCCGCTCGGAGCCTTGAACCAGTTCGCCTCGGGGAAATGGATGCTCATGGCGGTCCTCTATGGAAGCGTTGCTTGAGGAGTGGTGGCGATGTCCCACCAGCCCCAGGCCGTGTAGGAGATGAAGATGATCGCGCACCCGAGGAAGAGCAGCAGCCAGGGGTTGTCCATCAGGGCTTGAATGGGATGCTTACGGGCTGCGACTGCGGTCGTGGCTGCCATGCGGATCTCCCCTCGGTTCGTGTGGTCCAGCGCGCCTTGAGCACCCAGGCGATGAAGAGCAGGCCCCCGGCGACGGCCACCAGGCCGCCCGCACCCATCACCGACAGACCGACGATCTCGACGCCGGTGCGGATGTGCTGCTCGGTGGCGTAGGTCTTCCGGGCCATTCCCTGGCTGCCGGCCAGGGCAAAGCCCGCGGCGAAGACCGCCTGGCCCAGGCCGAACAGCACCGGCTGCCAGCGGCTCGCGCGGACCAGCCGGTCACTGGGCTGGGGCAGCCCGCGGAAAGCGAAGATCAGGTAGGTGACGCCCATGAGGCTGGCGGTCACCGCGCCGATGCTCGCGTGGTAGTGGGCCGGAACCACGGTGTTGTTGCCGCGAATCAACCCGCCCAGGCAAAAGCCGACGGTCGTGAGGGCGGCGCTGGCGTAGAAGGTGAGCAGCCCGGGTGAGAACGGCCGCACGCCGCGCTCGCGCACCGCCTTCACCACCGCCCGCAAGCACAGCACCGCGAAGACTGTCACCGCCGGGAAGATCCCCAGCTCCATCAGACGGGTGAAGCCGTCGTGGACCTCGACCGTCGCCGGGCCGGCGAGGGCGAGCACCGGTGCGAACGCGGCCGGCAGCAGCAGCAGCCCGAAGAGCCCGGCGCTCACCCGGCGCGAGATCGGCGCCTGGCCCAGCGCGGGCGTGAGCAGCATCAACCAGACGGTGAGCATCGAGGCGACGCTCGAGATCTGCAGCACGTGTCCGCCCCCCCAGAAGAGGAGCTCGTTTCGCGTCTCCGGGAGCAGTCCTTCGGGCAGCGCGACGGCGCTCGCGACAAAGGTCAGCACCGCGAAGATGAACGCCAGAGCCGCCGCGCGCGCACCGGGCCGGGCCTCCAGCGGCAGCGCCGAGCGGACCTTGGGGGATTCGCAACCGGGCAGCAGCCGCCCGTCGAAGAAGCTGACTGCGACGCCGAGAAAGAAGGCGCCGATTCCGACGAGGAACAGCGGGTGGTCGAGGCTGGGCACGTAGTTGGAGAGAATCGGCTTCGCGCTCTTGAGGAAGATGCAGGCGAGCAGCGTCCCGACGCCGAAGAGCGAGATCGCCAGGCCAACCCGGCGCGCCGGCCCGGTGCGCTGGCTCGGCAACAAGCCGAACAGCCCGGCGGTGAAGGCGTGGAACCAGACCACGATCGAGAGGTCGACGTGGACCACGAGGCAGCGCTTGAAGAACTCCGGATCTCCGAGCCAGCCGGAGAACGGCGGCACCCGGCCGATGACAAGAAAGAGCGCGAACGACCCGGCCAGAACCAGACTGCCGATCGCCAGGGCCAGCCAGCCCATCGCGGGCTTCGCCCCGTCCTGCTCGCCCGGTTCATCCGCGCTCTTCGCGAGGTCATCAATAGACATGCGGGTCGCCTGATATCGTTTTTCAAAAGACAGTCAAGTCCTTTGAAATTGACGCCGTCAGTTCCGGCGGTTATCAGTGCACGATGATCCTCTCTCAGACCGCCGAGTACGCGCTGCGGGCGATGGCGCAGCTCGCCTCGTTGCCCGCGGGGCAGGCAGTCCCGACCGCGGATCTGGCCGGGATGACGGCGGTGCCGCCCCACTACCTGTCGAAGATCCTGCGGAAGTTGGTCGCGGCCGGGCTGCTCGACTCGGAGAAAGGCCACGGCGGCGGCTTCAAGCTCGCCCGTCCACCGAAACAGACCCGCTTCAGCGAGATCCTCGAAGCGCTCGATCTCCAGCTCGAACCCAACCGCTGCGCCTTCGGCTGGGGGCAGTGCAACGCCCGCCAGCCCTGCCTGCTCCACCCTGCCTACTCGCAGCTGAAGGAAGCCCACCAGAAGTGGGCGCTGAAGACGACGCTGGCGGATCTCGCACCTGCCTCCCCGAAGTCGGCGCGCTGACCCCGGAGCACAAAGACGGCGTCGTGATCGACTTCGTCAAGCGCCAGTGCCTCCTCGCTCGGGCTTCTCACTGCGCGCAGCGCCACTCGGCAGTGCCCGCGTCGATCCCCGCGGCGCTGGGGTCGAAACAGCCGAGGAGGCCGGGCGCCCAGCCGCCCGACGCGAGCGCATCGCCCACCCCCGGGTACCAGCAATTCATGCCCGATGGGCAGGCCGACGATCCACCACTGCACAGCTTCCGGGCCTCCGCCCAGGTCGGAGGGCAGGCGGCGGGGTTCTGTGGCGAGCCGCTGCCCGGCGTCGAGCCCGCGCGGACCGTGGCCCCTCCAGTGGCCGCTGCCTCGAGGTGGGACGCGCTGTGCTCGGCGTCGGGAGGGAGGCCGCAGGCGAAAGAGGTCAGAAGGGCGATCGCGATCAACAGGCTTCGGGTGTTCATGCAGCTCAGACAGCCGAGCCCCGATGGGTGGGACATCGTCCCTGCCCGCCCGACGAATTCGTCAGGCGAGGTGTAATCAGCGCTGCGTTCGCCGGTCCTTAAGGCGCCGCCGGTTTGATCGCCGGCCCTGGCTCTGACACAAACACGGAGAACACACGATGCGCCCTCTACTTCTCGCGGTATTCGCAGTGATCATGGCCGGTTGCGGCCCTTCGACGCCTAACGATGGCTTCAAGCCACGCAACGAAGAGAAGGCGGTCGGCACCCTGCGGGGCCGCTTGCTGACCTCCGGCGGTGAGCCGCGAAGCGGCCGCCTGTTCCTGCTCGACAAGGAGCAGAAGCAGATCGCCCGCGCCGACGTCGCGGCCGACGGCAAGTTCGAGCTGAAGACCCCGCTGGTGGGGCTGCTCACCCTGGTGCTCAACGATCAGCGTGGCAGCGGCGTCGTCACCGAGATCACGATGTACGCCGCCGGCGTCAACGACCTCGGCGATCTGACCAGCGCGCTGCTGGAGAAGACCCCGCGGATCCTCTCGCTCACCGGCGTCGGCTACGAAGAGCGCCGCACCCAGGGCCCCGGCGACTTCTCGAAGCCGATCTACAGCTCCGACGGCGCGCGGGTGTACACGTTCCGCAAGCTGGCGGGCCAGACGAAGTACGAGCTGCTCAAGATCGACACCACCAGCGGCGCCGAGACGGTGCTCGCCTCCGCC
>JAYVRT010000375.1:0-6273 GCA_043776025.1 Archangiaceae bacterium
TCGTCGGCACGCCGGGGAAGCCGGTCGCCTTTTCCTCGACGATCCGCCCGAGGACCTTCACCGGGAAGGCGAAGTTCCGCTCCAGCACCAGCCGGGCCCCGACGCGGAAGCTCAAGATCTGTTGGTAGAGGCCGTAGTTGAAGGCCAGCGGGAGCGCGGAGAGGACGACGTCGTCCTCGCGCATGCCGAGGACTTCGGTCAGCGCGCCCGAGGCGGCGAGCATGTTGCGGTGGGTGAGCATCGCGCCCTTCGGCTCGCCGGTGCTGCCCGAGGTGTAGATGATCGCCGCGAGATCGACGTCGATGTTGGTCCGCTTCGGCGGGGCGTCGCGGCGGCCCGAGGCGAGCGCCTCGGCCCAGGCGGTCACGCTCAGCCCCTTCGTCCGCTCGGCGTCGATCGCCCCCACCACCACGATCCCCTTCAGGCTCGGGACGTGGGGGGCGGCGGCGGCCCACTGGGGCGTGAGCTGTGCCTGGGCGATCAGCACCGCGGCGCGAGCGTCGTTGAGGTAGTACCTGAGCTTCTCCTCGCGGGTCAGCGGGTTGATCGCCGTCGGCACCGCGTTCGCCTTGTGCACCGCCCACCAGGAGACGACCGCCTCCACTGAGTTCTCGAGGTAGATCTGCACCCGGTCGCCCCGGCCGACGCCCAGCCGCACCAACGCGTGGGCGAGCGCGTTGCTCTGCTGCTCGAGCTCGCCGTACGTGACCCGCTGCCCCTGGCAGACGAGCGCGACCTTCTCCGGCAGCCTTCGCGCCGAGTCGTGCAGGCAGTCGTGGAGCAGTTGGCTCACCGCTCGACGACCGTCTTGAAGGCCACCTTCGCCGGCAGCGGCGGCGCGACCACCAGCCGCGCGTGGAGCAGCTGGGTCGACAGCACCCCCACCACCGCCATGTTGTCGGCGTTCGACAGCTGTTCCCCGCTGCTGCCCCGGCACTTCGCCCAGAGCCGGGCGACGCTGGCCGGCTCGAAGATCCCCGCCTCCTCGAGCGCCGCCGGCCCCATCGCCTGCTCCAGCTCTTCGGGGAGCCCGGCGCCAGTGAACGCGATCCCGTCGGGGGCGCGGTACGGCTGCTTCTTCCGCTGAAGGATCTCAGGCGCGATCTTCCCCTCGGCCGCTCGCTTGAGCACGTGCTTCTCGTCGAGCACCTTCAGCTTGTAGGCGTCGGGCAGGGTCGAGGCGAGCTGCACCACGTTCTTGTCGAGGAAGGGAAAGCGCCCCTCGACCGAGTTGCCCATCAGCATCCGGTCGCCCTGGCTCGACAGCAGGTAGCCCGACAACAGGGTGCGCATCTCCAGGTATTGGTCCTGTGCCAGCGGGGTCCACGTCGAGAACTCAGGGGGCAGGCGGTCGACGAGGCGGGCGACGACGTCGAGCCCGTCGCGGAACGCCGGAACGAAGAGCCGCTGCAGCGCCCCGACCGACTCCCACCGTGGCCCGTGGGCGAAGCCGGGCTTTCCGGCCTGGTCCAGCCCCCGGCCGAAGAACTGCTGGGTGATCGCCCGCTGCGACACCGGCGAGCGCTGCAGGTAGGGGTAGAGCCGCTCGAGCAGCCGGGGCCGGAGCTTCGAGTGGGGTTGCCGCGACCAGAAGCGCCGCACCTTGCCCTCGCGGAACAGGTCGTAACCGGCGAAGACCTCGTCCGCGCCTTCGCCGGTCAGCACCACCTTCGTGCCCGACTCACGCACCAACTTCGACAGCAGGTACAGCGGCGCCGGCGCGGTGCGCAGCAGCGGGCGTTCGGCGTACCAGACGACGTCGGCAAAGTTCTTCGCGATGTCCGCGCGAGAGACGAGCACCTCGGCGTGCTCGGTGCCGAGGCGTTGGCTCATCAGCCGCTGGTACGTCGTCTCGTCGTATTCGGCGTCGTCGAACCGCAGCGAGAAGGTGCGGAAGCGATCTCCCTTGGCGTCCCTTCCGAGCGCGGCGACGTACGAGCTGTCGAGCCCGCCCGAGAGGTAGCTGCCCACCGGCACGTCGGCGCGCAACATCCGCAGCGCGGTCGCGTCGAACATCGCCGCGCGCACTGCCTCGGTGGCCTCGCCGATCGACCCCGCGAAGCGGCCCTCGGCCCCGATGGGAAAGCTCGGCTGCCAGTAGGCGGTGTCGCGCACCGCGCCCCGGTGCCAGATGCGGGTGTGGCCTGGCTCGAGTTCCTGGATTCCGGCGAAGACGCTCTGGGGCGGCACCACCGTCCAGAAGGTGAAGGTCTCTTTGAGGCCCACCGGATCCAGCCGGCGGGGCAGGGTGGGCTCGGCAGCGAACAGCGCCTTCACTTCGCTCGCGAACAGCAGCTTGCCCTGGTGCTCGGTCCAATAGAGCGGCCGCACCCCGAGGCGATCCCGGGTGAGCACCAGCTTCTGTTCGCGCGCGTCCCAGAGCGCCACCGCCCACTGGCCGTTGAAGCGCTCGAAGGCCGCTTCGCCCCAGGCCTCCCAGGCGTGGACGATCACCTCCGTGTCACTCTGGGTCTTGAAGAGGTGCCCGAGCTTCAGCAGCTCGGCGCGCAGCTCGAGGTAGTTGAAGATCTCTCCGTTGAAGCTCACCCAAAGGGTGCCGTCTTCGTTCGACAGCGGCTGCTGGCCCGAGGCGAGATCGATGATCGACAGCCGCGCGTGCGCCAGCCCGCAGCGCGGGTCTCGGTAGAGCCCGAACTCGTCCGGGCCGCGGTGGCGCATCGCCCCCGCCATCCGCTCCAGCGGCTCGCGGGCGACCGCGGGGAGCGCGTCGGAGAGGTGAACGAGTCCCGCGATCCCGCACATCCTCAGCGCACCCCGGGCTCGATCGATCGCGCCAGCATCGGCCGCGCGTGGAGGTAGGCGGCGTACCGGCGCTTCGACTCGATGTCCCGATAGACCCGGTCGACCTGCTCCGCGGTCAGGCCGACCACCCCGGCGCACTCCGCGGTCGACACGTGGTGGTTGTGCGCCCAGAGACACAGGTCCATCTGGGGGTAGGGGAGCGCGAAGTAGAACTCTTCCTGCGACTGGGTCAGCGAGTAGGTGTCGGTGGTCGGCGAGCGGCCGCAGATCGCCTCGGGCACGCCGAGGTGCTTCGCCATCGCGTAGACCTGCGTCTTGTAGAGGTGGGCGATCGGCTTGACGTCGGCCGCGCCATCGCCCTGCTTGACGAAGAAGCCCTGGTCGTACTCGAGGTAGTTCGGAGTCCCCGCGACGGCGTAGTTGAGGCGATCGCCGTGGAAGTACTCGGTCATCTTCCGCGCCCGCTGCTTGTAGTTCGTCGCCGCCACCAGCTTCAGGTACGGCGCCAGCCCCATTCGCTGGGTGCGCTGCTCGCCCGACGGCAGCTGCACCGTCAGCTGGTAGAAGTTGAGCCGGTCAGCAGCGAGGATGCTCGGGAGGACGATCTTGTACTTCCAGTCGCTGCGGTAGTCGGGGAAGACCTCGCGCACCGCCTCATCCTGGGCGCGGTAGCAGCCCAACCCTTCGAGCGCCGCGTGGAGTTCGGCGATCTGGGTGGTGATCCCGTACTTCGCCGCGAGCGCCTGCCCCAGCTCGAGCGAGAGGCTCGACGACGCCCGCTCGGGCATGAAGACGCCGAAGACCCGGTCTTTCCCCAGCGCCTTCACCGCCAGCGCCGTCACCAGCGCGCTGTCGATGCCGCCGGAGATCCCGACCACCAGGCCCTTGCGCTTCAAAGTCCCGAGCACCTGCTTCTTCACCACGTCGGCGATGAACAAAGCCTCTGCTTCGAGGTCGAGCTTCAGTACATCCGGCGAAAACATTGCGTTCCTCTCCCTTGAGGGCTTCTCAGCCCACCGTCGAAATTTGCATCGAGCGTGCCGGGTTGCCGATCGCAAGACTGTGCGGCGGCACGTCTCGGGTGACGACGCTGCCGGCGGCCACCACCGAGCCATTGCCCACGGTGACCCCGGGCTGGATGATCGCGCCATGGGCGACCCAGACGTCGTCGCCGATGGTGATCGGCGCTGTCCGCGCGCCATCGCGATCGCAGATCCGCACCATCGAGGCGAAGAGGCAGCGCTGGCCGATCGACAGCTCTTGGTAGGCCTCGTACGACGAGCCATAGTTGAAGCTGGTCGACCCGCCGATCTTCAACACCGCGCCGGCTTGGGTCTTCAGGGTCGAGGGGATCATCCCCCCGAGGAAGGTGACCCGGGCGCCGATGATCATCCGCCCCTGGTTCTCGACCCGCACCGGCCCGAGCGCACACAGCCGGGGGCCGGCGTCGATTCCCCGAAAGAGCACCGCGGCCCGTGCGAAGCCGACCGCCCGCGAAAGCTTGCCCTTCGCCAGCAGTGGCTGCAGACCCTGGAAGAGGGCGGACCGCGCCGAGTTTCCCAACAGGTCCAGGGGCCGCATCGTCAGTGGCCGGGGTTCATGCGCCCGAGACCTTCGCCGGGGGCGGGGGCTTGAGCGCCGTCGGGTTCACGCAGCGCTCGACCGCGGCCAGCCGGGCGAGCACTTGCTCATAGAGGTTGTCCACCTTGACGTGCAGCTGCGTCACCTCGAGCCCGGCGCGGATGTTCGCCTGAAACTCGACGTCGGAGCGGATCTTGTCCTTCGCCGCCTGGCGGTTCTGGCTGATCAACACCATGCAGGAGAGGAAGATCGCCTCGAGCGACACCACCATCGTCAGCAGCCCGAACGGGTACTTGTCGAACGCCTCGAAGCCCGGCATCAGGTCGACGTTGAGCCCGATCCACACCGTGAACCAGACGATGTGCATCACCAGGAAGCTGAAGGTGCCGCAGAACGCCGCCACCAGATCGGCGATGCGCTGGATCGTCGTCAGGCGCTCTTCGACCGCCTCGTTGGGGCTCTCCACCGAGCGGCTGCCCAGCAGCTTGTCGGCTTCGCGGAGCCGACGGCCGATCACCGAGAGCACGTCGAGCGCCGCGGTCGGGTGCCGGGTGAACAGCAGCGAGAGGTCATCGCGGTCGATCCGCAGCGCCCGCGTCGCCTGGATCGCCACCGCCGAGGCAGAGCGCGGATCGCCGTCGAGCAGCGACAGCTCGCCGAAGAACTCGCCGGCCTTCGCCGTCTCGAAGACGATGCGGTGCCCGGTGGTGTCCTCGACGTAGATCTCCACCTCGCCCGCCGAGACGATGAAGATCGCGTCACCGGGGTCGCCGCGCTTGAAGATCGTCGTGCCAACGGGAAACTCGACGTCCTCGATCTGCGCCGCGAGCAGCGAGCGCTCCTCGTCGTCGAGGCGCTCGAAGAGGGGAACGGACATCAACAGCGACGCGTCGGCGGCCATGTATTAGCCGCGCAGATTGTGTCAGCCGCGCCGATTCCGCAACGCTCGATTCACCCGCTGGCGCGCGAGCGGCGGTTGCTGTTAGAGCGCCCGCCAATGAGACGATTGCTCCTCCTCGCAGGGCTGGGCGCGGCGCTCGGTTTCGCCGCCAGCTCCTGCGGAACCACGACCTCGACCCCGGCCTGCAGCACCAAGAACTGCGAAGGCTGCTGTGAGGGCGACGTCTGCCGCGCCGGCGACCAGGGGCCGGCGTGCGGCACCGGCGGCGTGGTCTGCAACGTGTGCTCCGGCGGGCAGGTTTGCGCGGCGAAGGTGTGCGGCTTTGTCGCCACCGACGGTGGCGGGGGTGGTACCGGCGGCAGCGGCGGCGGATCCGCGGGAGGGGCCGGCGGCGGGACGGGCGGCGGAGCGGCTGGCGGCGGCACGGGCGGGGCGGGCGGCGGCGCGGTGGATGCGGGCACCCCGCGGTGTGCGTCGACGCCGGTCAGCTGCTCGGACCAGGTCGCGGTGAGCCTCGATACCAAGACGACGGTCAACCCGGCGGTGATCACCGAGGTCGCCGAAGACGGCGGCTTCAAGAGCACGATTGACTCGCGGGCGGGTGGGCTCACCCCGACGCAGAGCTACATCTACGCGAAGTTCACCGCGGCCGGTTTGAAGAAGGTCGACCTCTCGGACGAGGCGGCCCTGCTGTCGGTGAACTGGGACATCGCGTTTCGGCGGTTCGTGATCCGCCTCAACGGCGGCTCTTCTGGTCCTTCGTGCGTCGACGCAGCAAAGACTGGCTCCGGCACCAACTTCGACGCGCTCGCCGCCACGCCCGGGGGGTTGACCTACCTGGCCGACGACTTCGTCGGGCCGCCCGCCCCAGCCGACGCCGGCTCCGCCGACGCGGGGGTGGGGTGCGTCTTCAAGGACGACGGCTCGGGCCTGGGCACCTCGCCCTCGACCGCGCTCTCGAGCTACTACGCGTACACCGGCTGCGTCAGCATGAGTAACCGGGTCTTCATCGTGCGCACCCGCCTCGG
>JAYVRT010000376.1:0-6271 GCA_043776025.1 Archangiaceae bacterium
GCAGGGCCTGGGTGACATCCGCAAAGGTGTCGGCGAGCTGCAGCAGGGCGCGGCGGACACCGCGAAGGCCGCGGCGGAGCATGCGGCGGCGGGCGCCGACCACGGCAAGGCGGCGCAGGAGCTTCACCAGGGTGCGACCGACATCAACAAGGGTGTCGGTGAGCTCGCGGCCTCGGCGCAGGATCACGCCAAGGCGGCGAAGGAGCGGGCGGAAGGGATCGCCGTGCTCCTGCCGCGGATGATTCGCGGCTGACGGTTACGCAACGTTTCCGGCACCGGGGGTCTTCGTCGCGCTGACGAAGGCCCCTGTTCCGTTCGGGAGCCGGCTGTATCAATCGCGTCACAACCCAGAGGGCGAGAGTTGACCAATCCGCCACGTGGCGGTCGCACGCACGCCATCTGCGTCTGAGACATTGCTTCGCATGGACGCTCACATCTACTTCGCCGTCGAACGCCTCGAAGCACTGATGATCTCCCTTCGCGACCAGGTCGCAGAGCTGAAGGAGCAGGTCGAAACTACAAGGAACGAGCTGAAGATCGAGATCGCCCGAAGCGACTCGAAGCACCAGCGTCTCGCCGCCGAGGTCGGTGCGCGCCTGATCGAACAGCGTGCCTACTGGCTCGAGGTGGAGCACACCTCGGCGCCGACCGAGCCGCGGTCGCGTCACTCGGAGGGTTAGCCCCCCGGCAAGGCTGGCCCCGGTGGCTTCTCGCCCAGTCGCGTGGGCCGAGGCGACGGAGGCCCGACTCGCACGGTCCGGCTTAGAAAGCCAACTTCACGCCGCTGGCCGCCTCGACGCACTCCGCGACCCAGGCGTGCAGCTCGATGCCCTTGCCCTTGTCGTCGAGCCAGCGCGCGCCGTCGAAGCTGAAGTGCAGCCCCTGCGACTTGCCGGCGACCCACAGCTGGCTCACGGCACGCTGGGTGTTGACCACCACCTTCTGGCCGGACTTGCTGCCGGTGATGGTGAGCATGTCCCCGGTGCTGTCGGCGTCGAGCGCGTCGGGGTCGACCGCGTCGAGGGTCTTGAGCATCCGCTTGAAGACGTCGGCGACGAGCCCGTTGAACTTCGTCTCGTCCATCAGACGCTCTCCAGCACCACCTGTCCCGGCTGCGCGTAGAAGACGAGCTTGCCGGTGAAGGGCGCGCCGGGCGTCGCCGGCTCGACGAGGTCGAGGCAGATCACGGTGCCGGGGCTGAAGGGCTTGGGGAAGTTCTGCATCCCCAGCAGGTGGGCGGTGATCGCGCCCATCGAGGGCTGGTGTCCGACGAGGATCAGCGTCTTGTCCGGCTGCTCGCGGAGCACGGCGTCGATCGCTCCCGCGGGCCCGTCGGGCAGCAGCGCCCGGTGGGACTTCATCGGGCCGTCGTAGCCGATGGCGAAGCTCAAGATCTGCGCCGTCTGGACGCAGCGGGTCAGCGGGCTGGTGAGCAGCAGGTCGGGGGTGTCGAGCCGTTCCTTGAGGCTGTGGAAGTGGGCGCCGATCGCCGCGCGGGACTTCGTCGTCAGCGTCCGCGCCTCGTCGCCCAGGCCTTCGGGAATGTCAGCGTCTGCGTCGGCGTGGCGAACGAGGAAGACCTTCACACAAACAAACCTAAACCAAAGCCGCGCCGCTTGGGGTCAAAGGATTGCTGGTTCGGCTCGGGTATGTTCCGCGGAGTGAAAAGGCTCCTGCGCCTGTCGATCGCCGCACTGCTCCTCGCCGGGTGCAAGGGGAAGCCGGCGGCGGTGGCCGGGGCCGTTCCCGAGGCGGTGGCGGAGGAGCCGAAGGCGGCGTGGGCGCTCACCCTCCCCAGGCTCGACGGCTACCTGCGCTACCAGCGTGCGCTGCTGGGCCACCTCGACGCCGGCGCGGCGACGGTCGAAGAACGGGCGGCGTTCGACGAGCAGGCGCGCGCCGCCGGCGGGCTCTCGGTGGACGATGTGGAGAAGATCGAGGCGATGATCGGCGCGCTCGCCAACCGGCGGCTCGCGGCGCGGATGGTCGGCGCGGAGCAGCCGCTGCCTCTGCCTCCCGCGCAGACCGAGAAGCGCCTGCCGGAGAAGGAAGAGGCACTGGCGAAGACGGTGGCCGCGCGCGAAGAGCTGAAGAAGGCGGCGGGCTCGCTGAAGGCCGAGCGGGCCCAGTTCGGCAGCGCGAACGTCGACGTCTTGCTGCAGCGCGAAAAGGAAGTGCTCGAGGTGTGGGGCCAGCTGCTCGGGCTCCCGGCTGAAAAGGGAGACAAGCCATGACCCGTCGTCAATCGTTCTGGGAATCCGAAGGCGCGCTGGGCTCGGTGATGAAGCACCAGCTGGGCGGCGCGTTCGAGTGGGCCCGGCCGAGGCTGATGACGATGGGCGCCCGCTGCGCCAACGAGGGCAGCGACTGGGCGCAGCTGGCGGACCACCAGGGCCCCCGGCTCGTCACCCACGATCACACCGGCAACCGAATCGACGAGATCGAATACCACCCCAGCTACCGGTGGCTGCAGCAGCTCGGCTACGGCGGGGGCATCGTCGCCGCCACCTACGACCCGGCGCTGAAGGCCGAGCGCGGCGACGCACCCAAGGCGCTCACCTTCGGGCTGGGGTACCTCTTCGCCCAGGCTGAGGCAGGGATGTACTGCCCGGTGTGCATGACCGACGGCGCCGGCCGGCTGCTGGTGATGCACGGCACGAAGGCGCTGCAGCAGCGCTTCATCCCCCGCCTCGCCTCGATGGAGATGGAGAAGCTCTACACCGGGGCGATGTTCCTCACCGAGAAGGAAGGCGGCAGCGACGTCGGGCAGGTGAAGACGGTGGCGAAGGGCAGCGGCGAGAAGGTGACGCTGCACGGCGACAAGTGGTTTTGCAGCAACGTCGACGCCGACGTGATCATGATCCTCGCCCGGCCCGAGGGGGCGGCGGCCGGCACCCGGGGCCTGGGTCTGTACCTGCTGCCGCGCACCCTCGACGACGGCAAGACGCGCAACGGGTACCGCATCGATCGGATCAAGGACAAGCTGGGCGAGCGCTCGATGCCGACCGGTGAGGTGACGCTGCTCGGCGCCGAGGCGTACCTGCTCGGCGGCCCCGGGCAGGGCTTCCACCAGATGACCGACATGCTCAACCTCTCGCGGCTCTACAACGCGGTGGCGTCGGTGGCGTGCATGCGTCGCGCGGTGGTCGAGGCGATCGCCTGGGCGCGCGAGCGGGTCGCCTTCGGCAAGAAGGTGATCGAGCACCCGCTGATGACCGAGGTGCTGCTGGACATGGCGGCGGAAGAACGGGCGGCGCTCCACTGGGCCTTCCGCGGCGTCGCGCTGCTCGACAAGGTCGACGGCGGGCGCGCCACCGAGGAGGAGAAGCGGACGGTGCGCCTGCTGACGCCGCTGCTCAAGTACGTGCTCGGCAAGCGGGCGGTCGAGGTCTGCAGCGAGGGCGTCGAGGCGCTCGGCGGCAACGGCTACATCGAGGACTGGCCGCTGGCCCGGGTGCTGCGCGACGCGCACGTGCTGCCGATCTGGGAAGGGACGACCAACGTGCTGGTGCTCGACGCCTTCCGCGCGGTGCGCAAGGAAGCGGCCCACGAGATGCTCTTCGCCGAGGTCGAGCGCTGCACCGCCGAGGCCCCGCCGGATCTCCAGGCCCGCATCGGCGAGCTGCTCGACGAAGTGAAGGCGGCGCTGGTGACGCTCTCGGGAGATCCGAAGGCGGAGCACGCCTTGCGCGACTGGACGGATCGCGCGGCGCTGCTGTGGCAGGTGGCGCTGTGCTGCAGCAAGAAGCTCGGCGCGGGCTCGGCGTGGGACGTGCGGGCGGCGCGGCGGCTGCTCGCCCGGCGCGCTCCAAAGGGGCTGCTGCGAACCGACCGCGCGAGCGTCGAAGAGCTCGAGGGCGTCGCCTACTCGGCGTGACGTCAGGGCGCCTGCTGCGCGAAGGTGATGACGTTGCCGGCGGCGTCGCGCACGCCGAACTCCTCGGCGCCGTAGAAGGTCTTGCGGCGGGCAAACACCGCGGGTGCGCCCTTCGTCAGGTGGGCAAAGCCGTCGAGGTCGTCGACCTCGAAGTAGAGGGCGCTGCGCCAGGCGCCCTCGGCGAGCGCGGGGACGTCGGTCTTGGCGCTGGTGCGCGACTGGTACATCACCTCGTGGCCGTCGCGCGCGAGGATCACGAACCCGAGCTTGCCCAGGTTGTCCGGCACCTCGACGGTTCGGGTGAAGCCGAGCGTCTCCCACAAGGGCAGGCAGGGCTCGATGGCATCGACGAACAGCACGGGCGACACGCGCTTGAGCTTCATAGATCGCGCCTTCTACCCCAAGATGCCCGCCTCGATGTCCGACCCGATGACGCTCGCGCAGGTGCTGGCCGCCCACCCCTGGCCGGCCGAGTACCAGGGGCACAAGCGCGTCGAGGTGCTCTGGCACTTCGATCTCCCCGCGAGCGTCTCCGAGCTGTGGCCGCTGGTGGCGGACACCTCGCGGATGAACCGGGCGCTGGGGCTGTCGGAGATGAAGTTCGAGGACAAGGGCGGCGTCCGCCACGGCAGCGCGATCAACGGCGGGATGCTGCAGCAGTGGATCGAGGTCCCGTGGGACTGGGTGGTCGAGCGGTGGATGACGTCGGTGCGGGTCTACCAGCGGGGCTTCGCGAAGGTGGTCTACGGCATCTACCAGGTGGAGCCGCGCGAGACTGGCTCGCGGCTCACGATCTACTTCGGAGCGATTCCCCGCGGGTTCCTCGGCGGCGCGGCGCTGCGCTACGGGCTGGGGTCGATCGAGAAGGCGTACCGCCGGGTGCTGCCCGAGGTGGCGGTGAAGAAGCCGGTGGCGCGGCCCGCGTTGCTGCTGCGGAAGTCCGCCGGGTTGCCGGACGAAGCGGAGGCGCGGCTGGCGAAGATCCGCGACGCGCTCTACGGGCGCAAGCTGGACCGCGGAATCATCGACCGGTTGGTCGACTGGGTCCGCACCGGCGACGACGCCGACTTGTTCCGGATCCAGATTCGCGAGCGGGCCCGGGTCTGGGGCGTGGACGAGGACGAGGCGCTGAGGGTCTGCCTCCACGCGACCCGGGCGGGGCTGCTCGAGCTGTCGTGGGACTCGGTGTGCCCTCATTGCCGCGGCCCCGCCGAGACCACCGCGACCCTGGGCTCGCTGGCGGCGCACGCCGACTGCGGGGCGTGCGGCATCGACTTCGGCACCGACACGCTCGAGTCGGTAGAGATCACCTTCCAGGTGCACCCTTCGATTCGCCAGGTCCCCCGGCGGACGTTCTGCAGCGCCGAGCCTTCGACCAAGCAGCACATCCGCGCGCAGTGCACTGTCGCCCCGGGCGCGGAGGCAGTCATCGCGCCGCCACTGTCGCCCGGCCGCTACCGGCTGCGGTTGCAGGGCGAGAAGCGCTACGGCCATCTCGACGTCGGCGCGGGAACGGCGGCCGAGGTCACCTGGAAGTCGACCGCCGAGCCGGCGGTGCTCACCGCGGCGGCGAGCCCGGCTCTGCGGCTGGTGAACGACGGCTCGGCTCCCCGCACCTTCGTCGTCGAGGCCTTCCAGTGGAGCGATCTGGCGTTGCGCCCGGGCCGGCTGCTCAACTTCCAGGAGTTCCGTGACCTGTTCAGCGAGGAGTACCTCGGCGCTGACGTACAGTTGGCGATCGGCGAGCAGACGATTCTCTTCACCGACATCGTCGGCTCGACCGCGATGTACGCCACCCGGGGAGATCCGGCGGCGTTCTCCGAGGTAAAGCGGCACTTCACCGAGGTGTTCGCGATCATCGCTCAACACCAGGGCGCGGTGGTGAAGACGATCGGCGATGCGGCGATGGCGGCGTTCAACAACCCGCTCGACGCCGTGAAGGCGAGCCAGGACATCCACACCTGCTTCCATCCCCAGCGCACCGACGCGCCGAAGTTGCGGATCTCGCTCAACACCGGTCCCTGCATCGCCGTGCGGCTGAACACCGGCATCGACTACTTCGGCCACACGGTGAACGTGGCCGCGAAGCTGCAGAGCCTGGCGGAGGCCGGACAGGTGGCGCTGAGTCAGACGGTTCACCGCGCGCCTGGGGTCGCCGCCTGGTTGACGGAGCAGGGCGCCGCGCTCGAGGAGCTCAGCTACGACTCCAAGGCGCTGTCCGAGCCGATCGCGGCGCAGCGCTGGTCGGTGTTCAAAGGCGGCTAACCCCACAAATCGCCTGAGTTGATCCCGCCTCGCTTGCCCGCTGCCCTGATCTCTTTGTCGCTTGTCGGTTGCGGGCCACTCGGCCCGCGCTCTCCGCGCTTCGCGATATCTGGGCAGCGTTCGTCGCGA
>JAYVRT010000377.1:0-6269 GCA_043776025.1 Archangiaceae bacterium
TTCCCCTCGAGGACGGGCATCTCACCCAGCTGGACGTAGGCTCCAAACCGGCCGTTCTTGGCGTAGACGTTGAGGCCCGTCTGGGGGTCGACGCCGATCGCCACGTCGCCCTTGGGAGCCGAGAGCAGCACCAACGCCTTCTCGACGGTCATCTCGTCGGGCGCGAGGTTCTCCGGCACCGACACTGTGTCTTCGCCACGCTTGAGGTATGGCCCATAGCGGCCCGGCTTGACGATGATCTCCACCCCGTTCGGATCCTTCCCGATCGGAATCGAGTTGACGGCGGCAGCGTCGATGTCGGCAATGTTCTCCACCACCTGCTGGTGCAACCCGACCAGGCCGATCTTCGGCTTGCCCCAGTAAAACTCCTTGAGGAACGGGACCTTGTCCTTCGTCCCTTCGGCGATCTCGTCGAGGTTCTCTTCCATCTTCGCGGTGAAGGCGTAGTCGACCAGCCCAGCGAAGTGCTGCTCCATCACGTTGACGACGGCGAACGCGACCCAGACAGGGATCAGCGCCTGCCCCTTCTTCCAGACGTACTTCGCCTGGAGCGTCCCCATGATCGACGCGTAGGTAGACGGCCGCCCGATGTCGAGCTCCTCCAGCCGCTTCACCAGCGAGGCCTCGGTGTAGCGGGCGGGGGGCGTGGTGGTGTGGCCCTTGGCCTCGATTGCCTCGACCGGCACCGCCTCGCCTTCTTTGAGGTCGGGCAGCGGGGTCTCGCGATCCTCGAGCTCCGCGTCGGGGTCGTCGACGCCCTCGACGTAGGCCCGCAGGTACCCGTGCGAGGTGAGCCGGCGACCCGAGGCAGAGAAGACGACCTCTTCCTTCGCGGTCTTCGCGACGATCCGCGCCGAGACCGAGACCCCGATCGCGTCCTGCATCTGCGAGGCGAGGGTCCGCTTCCAGATCAGATCGTAGAGCTTGAGCTCGTTCGCGTTGAGCTCCGCCTTCAAATCCTCGGGGTGCGCGAAGGTCTCCGCGGCGCCACTGGCCGTCGCGCCTTCGTCGGCGGCGACGATCGCCGGGCGCACGCCTTCGTGGGCCTCCTGGGCATTCTTCGACTTCTTCGCGTAGACCCGCGGCTCGGCGGGCAGGTACGCGTCGCCGAACTTCTCCTTCACCTGGGCCCGGGCAGCGTTGATCGCCGTCTCCGAGAGGTTGGTGGAGTCGGTGCGCATGTAGGTGATGTGCCCCTTCTCATACAGGCCCTGCGCCAGCCGCATCACCTGCTGCGCGCTCATGTTCAGCTTCCGCCCCGCCTCCTGCTGCAGCGTCGAGGTCATGAACGGCGGCTTGGGCGACGAGCGCGACGGCCGCTCCTCGACGCTCTTCACCACGAAGGGCACCCCGGCGAGCCGCTCGGTCAGTCCGCGCGCCCCGCCCTCATCGAGCACCACCACGTCCCGGGTCGGCTTCCCGTTCTCGTCGAAGTCCTTGCCCGCGGCGACGCGCTTGCCGTCGATCTCCAGCAGCGACGACTCGAAGCCCGGCGCCGTGGCGTGCTTCGCGCCAAGGTCCCAGTAGGAGATGGAGTGGAACCGCATCCGCTCGCGCTCACGCTCGACGATCAACCGGATGCTCGGCGACTGGACCCGGCCCGCCGAGAGCCCGCCCTTCACCTTCCGCCAGAGCACGGGCGAAACCTCGTAGCCGAAGAGCCGGTCGAGCGTGCGGCGCGTCTCCTGGGCATCGACGAGGCTGCGGTTGATGTCGCGAGGCGACTCGAGGGCTGCCTTGATCGCGCCCTTGGTGATCTCGTGGAACACCATCCGCTTCACCGGCACCTTCGGCTTGAGCTGCTCGAAGAGGTGCCAGGCGATCGCCTCACCCTCTCTGTCTTCGTCGGTGGCGAGGTAGAGGGTGCTGGCCTTCTTCAGGTCCTCTTTCAGATCGCGGATCACGTCCTTCTTCGTCACCTCGTAGGTGAGCTCGAAGTCGCGCTCGGTGTCGACGCACAGTCCCGACGACGGAAGATCGACGACGTGACCGATGCTGGCGCGCACCACGTAGTCGCTGCCGAGGAATTGGCCGATGGTTTTCGCCTTCGCGGGCGATTCGACGATGACGAGCGACTTGGCCATGGGCGCGGCTCGATAAGTTGAACCGACGTGTTCCGTCAAGGACGTGTGTCAGAGAACATTTGAGCGGCTCACCGGAATCGATCGGTGGCGAGCACGAGTTCGTGAACGTTTCCCGGCTCGTGCGCCGAGTGTCCAGCGTCGGCGACGATCCTCAAGTCCGCCTCGGGCCACGCGCGGTGGAGCGCCCACGCCGACTCCATCGGACACACCACGTCGTAGCGCCCTTGAACGATAACGCAGGGCAGGTGGCGGATCTTCGGCACGTTCTTCAACAGCGCCCGCTCGCCGTCCACCCAGCCGTCGTGGAGGAAGTAGTGGCACTCGATCCGCGCAAATGCGAGCGCGAACTCGTCCTCCCCGGTGCGCTTGATCATCTCCTCGTTCTGAGACAGGTAGCTGGTGCTGCCTTCCCACACGCTCCAGGCGCGCGCGGCGGCGAGGCGGACCTTCTCATCGGGGCTCGTCAACCGACGGTGGTACGCGCGCAGCAAGTCGCCGCGCTCTTCGAGAGGGATCTGGTTCACGTAGGACTCCCACGCGTCGGGCCAGATCGCGTCGCAGCCGCGCTGGTAGAACCAGTCGGTCTCCTCCTTGCGCAGGAGGAAGATTCCCCGCAGCACCAGCTCGGTGACCCGGTCGGGGTGCGCCTGGGCGTAGGCCAACGCCAGGGTGCTGCCCCACGAGCCACCGAACACCTGCCAACGATCGACCTGAAGGTGCACCCTCAGCGCTTCGATGTCCGCCACCAAATCCCAGGTGGTGTTGTTCTCCAGTGACGCGAACGGCGTCGAGCGCCCGCAGCCGCGCTGATCGAACAGGACGATCCGGTACGCGGCCGGATCGAAGAAGCGTCGCTGCTTCGGATCGGTGCCTCCGCCGGGGCCGCCGTGGAGGAACACCACCGGCTTGCCCTGGGGGTTGCCGCTCTCTTCGAAGTACAGCTCGTGGCCGCCGGAGACGGCGAGCCTTCCGGTCCGGTACGGCTCGATCGGCGGGTAGTAGGTGCGGCGCTGTTTCATCGGGCCATCCTCGCAGGCGTCACCTGGCTTCGAAACGGCATCGCTGCATTTCCAGCAGTCTGTGGGGCGAATGCTCCCCAGGCCTGAAGCTCTCCTCAGGTGCCGAAGCGGTGTCGCAGCTTCTCGGTGAGCAACCCGCCGAGGCGATTGCCCTCGAGCCGCAGGCTCTTGAGCCCCTTGAGCTTCGGCGAGTCGAGCAGCACCTGGGCGCCCGCGGGCCCGATGTGGTTGCGCTGGAGTGACAGCCGCGCCAGCGCCTCGAGCCGCTCGTGCGCCGCGAGCGCCCGCGCCCCCGCGTCGCCCAACAAGTTTTCGTCGAGGTTCAGCTCCTCCCACGCGCCCGCCCCCGGCGCGAAGGCCAGCGCCTCGGCACCGACCTCCCTCAGGGCGTTGCTCTTGAGCGAAACCTCGCGCAGCCGGCGAAACCAGCGGGTGGAGCACAGCGCCTCGACCCCGATCGCGCTCACCGAGTCGCCGACGATCCGCAGCGACCGCAGCGCCGGCATCGAGGTCGGGCCGGCGCGGGCTATCGCGATCGCGCCGAGATCGTCGAGGAATTGCTCCTCGAAGGACAGCCAGGTCAGCCCACCGAGGTTGCGAGAACCAAGCAGGACGCTCAGGCCCTCGACGCCGATGCCCCGTTCGGCCCCGCCGCTGGAGTTTCCCAGCCGCAGGCCCTCGAGGCGCTTCACCATCGGCGAGGCCGCCAGCTGGGCCGCGCCCTCTTCCCCCGGGTCGGTCACCCGCACCGTGCGCAGGGGCTCGAGCGCGAACATCGCCTCGGCGCGCTCGACGAAGCTTTGGGCGAAGAGCGTCGCCTCCTCGACGAAGCCTCGGCGGAAGGTCACCGAGACCACGTCTTCTCCCAGGGCGGTGCGCCACTGCTCTTCGTGCGACGACAGCAGCGTGTACTCACGCTCCTTGAGCGCCTGCTGCCCCGGGGCGTCGGCCTCCATCCGGGCGCGGGCACACTGCACCGCGATGAACTCGCCGCGCGGGTCGCCCTGCTCGGACAGCCAATCGGCGTAGACCAGCCGGGGACGATCGTCGTCCCGAGCGGCCAGCACCGCCTCGAGCAGCGCCCCGCCGTTCGTCGTCGGTTGCCGCGGGAGATCCGGCTCGACCTGAAGCGTCAGACGGTCGCCGCGCTCGCGCTCGGCCCAGGCGGCGCAGACGGACGAGTTTTGCGCGGGCACGCGGTTGCTCCAGGGCCGCAGCTCGAGCCAGCCCCTGCCCGGATCCGGATCAAGCGCCCGGGTGCCGGCGACGCCGACGGCGACCCCGTTCGACGAGCGCACCGCGAGGCACAGCGTCGTGCTCGCCCGCGCGTCCACGTGATCCCCCGCGTGCCGCCACGCATGGCCGAGCTTGCTCGCCAGCGCTTCGCGCACGACCTCGAGCACGGTGTCGAGGTCCATCGTCCGGGCCCGACGGCTGGCGTTCGCCTGGGCCACCAGAGTCCTCAGCCTCGCCAGCTGTTCGTAGGTAGGGGCGAGCGTCATTGGCGCCGAATCTTAAGGGTCAAGGCGCGCGGGCGACCCACTTCTCCGACAAGGCCCACACCTGTTCGGCGAGCGCGGCGTCGCGTGCGTCCTCGACCGGCGACACCTCGTGGCAGTCCGATACGCGGTGGCGAAGGCGCGCACCGACGCCGGGTCGCCGAGATCCAGCTTCGCGACGCTCAGCGTCCCCGCGCCCTTCGGCAGCGCGGCCCGCAGCCCGGTGGCGATCTTCTCGCCCGCGTCGATCGATCGGCAGGCGAGGGTGACGTTCGCGCCGGCGAACGCGAGCACCCTCGCCGTCTGGGTGCCCAGGCCCGAGTTCGCGCCGGTGACGATCGCCGACTTGCCCTTGAGCGTCCGGCCCTGCAGCGCCTCTTCGGCGGTGGTGCGTTTTCCGAGGGTGGTCATCCGCGGCTGTGTAACGGCGCTGCCAGCCGCTGCGCCACCTTTGTCCCCGCCTCAACGATTCTTCACGAACTTCAGGGCGCGAAGAACCCCGCCGCCGGGCCGGGCTGAATCTTCCCCTGGCTGGCACGGATCGCCGACTGGCTCACCAGCGCGAACGTCTTGCGCAGGGTGCTCGCGGTGGCGTCACGCTGCACCAGCACGCACCCGTCGGGGACGCCCATCGACTTCGCCACCCCGTGGAAGTCGACGTCCTTGCCCACTCCGACGAAGGCGAGGACGAACTGCTCGCTCGCCAGCAGATCGCGCGACAGGCAAGCGCAGTCGCGAGAAGTCCGCTTGCTCCCCACGTCCTCGCCGTCGGTGATCACCACCACCACGCTGCGGCAGGGCGTCCCCCCGTCGCGCAGCCGTTGGGCGTAGGCGACGTTGGCCGCGAGCGCGTCGCACCAGGTGTCGTAGAGCCGGGTCGAGCCGTTGCCCCGGTAGTTCTTCGGGTCGAGGCGGACGGCGTCGGTCACCGGCAGATAGCTGTGGAGCACGTCGAGGTTGCTCGAGAAGGTCCACAACGCCATCAGGATCGCGTCCTTCTGCTTCGCGCCGGCGAAGGCGTCGATCAGGTGGTTCTGACCGTCGCGCACCGCCTGCTCCAGCCCGCGGTCGTGAATGCTCGAGCTGGCGTCGATCAACACCGTGATCAGCGTCACGTCGCTGGCCACGATGTCCTCCAGCGCCTTGCCCGCCGCGCCGGCGATCACCATCTTCCCCAGGTTCCCGGTGATCAACGAACTGCTCTGCGCGGAGAGCACCCCGCTCACCGTCGCGCCCGCCAACAGCCCTGCCACTTCATCGTCGTCTTGCATCTGCTGCCTCCTTTCAAAGAATCCGGTCACACGCATACCCGGGAGTTGGGAACAATTCGGCCCTGCGAACCGTTGATTAGGGAAGGACGGCGTCGGTGGTCTTGACGACCTTCATCCCCGCCTTGCGCCATTGGGCGACGGCCTGCTCGGCGAGCTTCGGGAAGTTCAGCGAATCCGGCAGCGGGTTGAGCGGCGGCGCCGGCACCGGGCTCATCGCGTCCTCGAGGATCCAGATCTTCTCCGCCAGCCTCGGATCCGTCTTCTGCAGGTGGGCCTGGATGTCGTTGACCGTCGAGAGCACGCAGTGGCTCTTCGCCTGGCCGAAGACGTAGACCCGGTCGTACTCCATCAGCATCTTGAAGAACGGGGCGTTGAAGCCGCCCACCACCTGCCCGC
>JAYVRT010000378.1:0-1949 GCA_043776025.1 Archangiaceae bacterium
CTTCTTCTCTTCCTCGAAGACGATCTGCGCGAGGGTGACCGAGGTCAGGTCTTCCTTGGTGCGGTTGTCGACGATCTTCACCTCGACGCCCTGCTTCACGATGTCGGCGATCTCGTCGAGGGTGTCGTACCGGCTCTCGACCGTGTCGTAGAGCTTGCGGTTGGTGTACCGCTTGATGACCTTGGGCTCGCGCGCCGCTTCGTCTGACATTTCCCACCCAGGCAGCGTTAAATGACGCGCTGCGCGAAAGGCGAATACCACCGGGGTGTTTGAGCGGCAAGGGCTATACTCCCACGGCCGCCGGCCATGATCGTCAAGTGCGAGCAGTGCCAGACCCGGTTCAAGATCCCCGACGAGAAGGTCACTGAGAAAGGGGTCAAAGTCCGGTGCACCAAGTGCCAGCACACCTTTCGGGTGACACGGGACGGGACGACTTCGGGCAGCGGCCAGGTTCCCGCGGCCGCGCCCCCCAGGCCTAAGGAGGCCGACCCGTTCGCCAAGTTTGGCGCGGGCGACCCCGGCATGGGGGAAGCGACCCGGCCAGGGGTCTACGCGCTCGGGGTCGAGGCGAGCCGCCAGTCGCCCGGACCGCTGCAGCCGTCGTACGCGGCGCAAATGGACCAGCCGAGCGCGGTCTTCGAGAAGCCCACCCGGGTCGGCACGCTCCCGCCAGCCCCGCCGGGCCGGAAGCCTTTGCAGGACGCGGGCGTGACCCAGCCTCTGCCGAAGCCGACTTCGTCGTCGCCCTTCGACTTCGCCTCGGCGATGGGGCCACCCGAGACGACCCAGCCAGGGGCCTTCGACTTCGGTGCGCCGCCGCCGCCATCGACCCAGCGGGGGGCCTTCGACTTCGGCGCCCCGCCGCCTCCAGCCACCCAGCCGGGAGCGTTCGATTTCGGGGCGCCCCCGGCCAACCCCGAGCCCGCCCCAGGAGGAGCGTTCGACTTTGGCCCTGCGAGCCAACAGGCGCCGACCGAGCAACACCCCCAGTACGATCCGTTCGCCGCGGCGGCGGCGATGGGCGCTCCCTCAGAGGCCACCGTCCCTGGGGCCCCGGCGCTCACCCAGCCCGAGGCGGTCCCCTCGGTTTTCGGACCCAGCGGGGGTGACTTCTTCGCGAGCACCGAGGCACCACCGGCGCCCGCTGCGAGCCCCACCCAGCCGCGAGGCCAGGAATACGAGGGCGGCGACGTCGAGGCCGACGCCGGGATGCGCGGCCAGCTGTTCGACATGCCCGCCGCGGCGCCGACGCAGCAGATCCCCGTGGCCCAGGATCAAGGCCTCGGCTCCGATGCGCCCGGGGCACCGCTGGCCAGGCTGAAGCTGGTGAGCATGCCCGCGGGTCGGGCCGCGCCCAGCGATCAACCCCCGCCGGAGCTCCCACGGCGGAAGCTCGGCGGCCTCGTCTTCAACATCGCGATCGCCGCGGCGCTGGTGCTCCTGATGACGGTGATCGGCACCGTCTACTTGAACGAGGGCAAGGTCGAGCTCGCATCGTTCAGCTGGGACAGGCTCAAGGCCACGTTTTCGTCCAACAGCGATTGGGTGACGATGGACATCTCCAACGGGCTCTACGACACCCGCAATGGGCGGCCGGTGTTCTTCGTGCGGGGCGACCTGAAGAACCGCACCGAGCGCCCGACGAAGGCCAAGGTGCGCGCGGAGATCCTCGACGGCAACACCAGCATCCGGCACGCCGACGTCTGGGTCGGGGTGACGCCCAGCCCTGAAGATCTCTTCGGGATCACCACCGCGGAGGACGTCGATCACCTGCTGGAGAAGGTCGGCCGCGCCGCCGCCGAGGTGCCCGCGGGAGAGAAGCGCGCCTTCCTCGTGCCCTTCTACGAGTACCCCCCGGACCTGAAGGGCTTCCGGGTCAAGGTGACGGTGATCCAGTCGGGGATGGGAGAGACGGCGGCGCGCTGATGTTCGACGACGGCGAGGCGCGA
>JAYVRT010000379.1:0-6259 GCA_043776025.1 Archangiaceae bacterium
TCAGTCCGGCTCGGGAAGCCGCGCCGGCGCTCGGCTGGGGTCGAGCCAAAGCCTGCTGTCGGACGCTGCGTTTCCCATCTGGACGACCGGCACCTGAACCGCGAGGGCAATCAGCCGGTTCAGGACGAGCGCCGCGACCGCGCCCCAGATGTAACCCCTGCCGAGGTCTCTTTCCCCGCGCTGGTACATGTCGACTCCCAGCCCGAGGTTGACCGCCGCCAGCGCGTCGAGCACGCCGTGGACACTCACCCACGAGCCCCAATGGGTCGCCCAGTTCGTATTCGCGTACGGAGAACCCTTGAGCGCGTAGCCGGCGCCCGCGGCCGGAAGCAGCAGGTCGAGCCCCACCGTCAAGGCGAGCGAACGGCGCTCCAGGGGAGGTCCCTCGGCGGTGGCGCCCAGCTTCTGCAGCGTGGCCTGCGCGAGCAGGGGTCCGACGACGCCCAACGACTTCCGATTCTCCCAATCGCGCTCCGCGACTGGCCCAGTCATCGTCAGGACCCCGTCGGCGCCCGGAGTCACGCTGACCCAGTCGGTGACGAGAAGACCCGAATGAATCCGATCGACGAGCCGGAACCCGCCGTCGGGAAGGGGCTGCGTGGTCCAGCCCAGCTGGGTCGCCGCCTCGAGGCTCGCCTGGGCAAGCCGCTCGGGCGAACCCAACGGGTAGCGCTCGGTGACGGTCGCGCACCCGCATATGCCAGCGGCGATGAAGAGCGCAGCGACAGCGGAGGCAGGGGACGATCGCACGGCGCCGTAGACGGGGCGCGAGCCTCAGAAATTCACGCTGATCACGGCCCGCGCTCGCATCAAAGAACCACCGGAGCCGATCCACGGAGCTAGATTGCGACCGCCATGCGCACCCTGCCCTTGCTGCTCGGACTGTTTGCCTTCGCCGCGATCGCCGACGAGGTCGTCTCTCCCACGGTCGAGCCACGGGAGGTCGGCCGCTTCCAGGTCTCGTCGGTGCGCGGCGGCACCGGGCTCGCCCAGGTGAAGCTCGACTCGATGACCGGCACCAGCTGGAACTACTGCCGCAAGGGCGCCAAGGGCGGCTGGGGCTGGTGCAAGATGGGCATCAAGGGCCCTTTGACTGCCGGGCCCGTCGGCCGGTTTCGCCTCGTCAACATTGAGGGAGGCTTCTCGACCCTGCTGCTCGACACCGTCAGCGGCCGCACCTGGACGATGTGCGACGACCCGACACCCGAGAAGAGCTTCTCGTGGTGCTCGATCGAAGAATGAAATGAAAAAGCGCGCCGGGGTTGCCCCAGGCGCGCCTCTTTCGATTCGAACCGCCGGGCGGACTACGCCAGGTCGTTGAGGTCCGCAGCGAGCGCGTAGGGGCTGAACAGCAGGTACATCCAGCCGGCCTTGGTGGGGTTCTTCGCACCCGCGGCAGCCTTCGCCTTGGTCATCGCCTCGGGGACCTTCATGAAGAAGAACCAGAGGTTCAGCAACGGCACCCAGACCATCCACGGCGCGAGGTCGTTGTTGCCGACCCGCTTCAGCTCCGCGACCATCGTCATCGTGATGAACCCGAAGACCCCGTAACCGACCAGGCTAAACAGTTGCGCCACCATCGCGCTCCCGAGAATGCCGGCCACGATGCTGCCAACGATGTTCGCTCCGACCATCGCTCCAAAGACGATCACCAACATCATGATCGGGTTGCGCTTCGTCGCCTTCGCCAAATCGGCCATGAATTTCCCCCAGCAAGAAAGGTTTAACGGCGGGCGGACGCTAACATCTGCGGCGCACGGTCCAAGCCCTTTCTACGGTGTGGTCGGCAGGCGTACTCCCCCGGCGACGGCGAGCTGCTGGGCGACGTAGATCAGCGACCCGCTGTGGGTCAGGTTGTCCGGCAAGTCGACCTCGGTGGCACCTTCGACCTTGATCCCCCGCTGGTTGGGAGCGTGCCCGAACATGTTGGGCTTCATCACCTGGTCTGCGGGGAAGGTGGTCCGGTAATGGACCACCGTGACGAAGGGCGCCGCGGCGCTGTAGCCATCCTTGGTCGAGCCGAGGTCGTTGAAGAACCGGGTGTCGTCGTCGTCGTTGTCGATCTTCGAGTGAAAGCCGATGCCGGCCAGGGGTGACGCACAGGTCAGCAGCTCGACCTTCTGCGCGACCTTGAGCCGGCTGGCGGCGAACGACAGCAGCACCCCGCCGGCGCTGTGGGCGAGCACCGTCACCTTCACCCCCGGAGAGCAGGCGGTGATCCGGTTGATGCCGGCCACCAGCCCCTCGAGGATCACGTCGCGCGTCTGGGTGGCGTTCCAACGGAAGAGGAACATCGCCGCGGGATCGAGCTTCGCAAGCGTCGGGACGACACCCCACCACTCCGACCCGACGCCGCCGATGCCGTGGACGAAGATGAACACCTGCCCTTGGAGCGGAAGGTCGGCGCCCAGCAGCGAGGCGCAGTTGCTCTGCGCGTCGAGCATCAGCGGAGACAGCTGCCGGTCGAAGCGGTCCTTGATGCGATCGTCGAGGTTCGCGTCGTCGTCGTAGTCGGCGTCTTCGGCGTCGCTGGTGTTGTTGGGGTCGCGGGGCGGGATCGTCGCCAGGCCCCGCCAGTTGACGTCGAGCAGGTTGGAGACCCGGTACCAGCCCAGCGGCCCCGTCACCTTCGACTGGACCTTGTAGATCACCTTCACCTTCTTCAGAAAGCAGCCGGTGGGAGCCACCAGGACCCCGAGCACCAGGGCGCCGGCGATACATCGGCTCCGCGTCTGGGTCGTCACTCGCACCGGCCGGACCATCGCAGATCTACAAGCCGCGGAGGAATTGGAGGTCGCGCCAGTCCCACACCCGCCCGGGCGCCTGGTCCACCGTCGGCGGGCCGTCGTTCCACTGGTGGGTGGCGACCGCCGTCGCGCCGCGCAGGTGGATCGCCACGCTCAGCGCCGCGGTCAGCCCGAGCGCGAGCGTCAGCGGCTGCCGCGGCCGGGCCCGCACCGCCTCCAGCGGGGAGACGAGGAAGTAGACGAGGTACGGCAGAACGTCGGTGAAGAAGCGCGGGCCAAAGCTGTCGCCCGCCCACCAGTGCGGGAAGGAGGAGATCGCCACCCAGTGCGCCAGCGGCACCGCGAGGAACAGCCGCTCGGCGGCGGTGAGCGGGGCGGCCCGGGCCCGCGCACCCCACAGGCCCAGCAGCAGCACCGGGGAGAAGATCCACAGGCCGCGCGCGGGGCTGACGAGGTTGCCCAGGAGGGCCTCGACGAAGTGCCCGTCGCCGGGCGCGAGCCGTTCGGGCAGGTAATACGCCGGAAGCAGGCTGCCGAAGGTGCGCAGGCTGTAGAGGCCGAAAGGGATCGCGATCGCCGCTGCGCCGAGCAAATACACCCCGAGCAGCCGGGGCCGCCGCACCAGGAGCGCGGCGCAGGTGGCGAGGGTGATCGCGTTGGTCGGGCGGAAGAGGAAGGCGAGCCCGGCGACGAGGCCGAGGCCCAGCGCCCAGCGGCCGGTGCGCTCGGGGCGGGTCAGCAGGTAGACGAGCGCGGCGATCGCCAGCACCGAGGGCGAGTGCTGCCACAGCAGCCGGCTCGCGGTTGACCAGGCGCTGGTGCCGAAGCAGAAGATCCCAGCCACCCCGAGCGCGGTCGACAGCGGGGCCTGGCGCCGGGCAGTGAGGAAGACGAGCACCCCGGCGCCGCTCACCAACAGCGAGGCGATGATCAGCTCGATGGTGTCGTAGTAGCGCAGGTCCACCAGGCCCACCGCGTGGAAGTGGCTCTGCCAGCGGGCGGCGGCGGCGGCGAGCCGGGGGATCCCTTCGACCGCCGGCGCGGCGAAGCCGACGAGGCGATCGAAGACGAACAGCAGCGGCAGCGCGACCAGCGAGGGCCCGATCGGGAAGTTGCAGTACGCGTGGCCGTTGGCCTCGACGATGCCGTGGCCGCGGACGGCGATCGTCGCCCGGTACTCGTCGAGATCGGTGTCGCCCCGGTCGAGCAGGCTCACCGCGGTGGGGATCGACCAGATCGTGTCCGACTGCACCTTCACCGGGCTGGCGGCGTAGACGAGGAACGCGCCGAAGAAGACGACGAGCGCCGGCCTCACCGGCTGAAGCTGACCACCACCGCGCCGTTGAGCTCGTCGGCGGCGACCCGCGTCGACCAGCCTTGCAGCGGGGTACCGGCGACGCTGCATTTGCTCCGGATCCCTCCGAGCATCGCCTCCCGCACCCGCCCCACTTGCCAGAGCAGCGGCTCGCGCGGCTCGTCTTTCTCCGGCAGGTACTCGATCGCTTCGTTGAGGTAGCCCCCGCTCACCTCGGGCGTCGTCACTGGGCCGACCAGCTCGTAGAGCGCCTTGAGACAGGGCAGCACCGACTTCTCGGCGTGGTCACGGGTCTTCGCGTCGAGCCCGCTGACCTTGAGCGAGAGCGTCAGCTTGCGCCGCCCCTCGATCCGCGCGCGCAGGTCCTCCAGCGCTTTGGGCACGGCCACCTTGTACGCCGAGCGGAGCGCCCGATCTTTCCACTGGGGCTTCTCCACCGGGAGGACCCGCGCCGTCCCCTCGCCCCAAATCGTCGCCGGCCGCTGGAGGCTGACCGCCTTGACCACCACCGTCTGCCCGGTGAGCGCGGCGCTCAAACTGAAGGCGAGATCTCCGCCCGGGCGCTTGAGCGGCGCGGCTTTCAGCTCGCCCACGGTGAGCCCCAACCCGGTGAGCGCCTCCTGGAGCGCCGCGTCCGCGGTGGTGAAGCGGCAGGCGGCGCGATCAGCGCAGGCCCCGAGCGGCGCCGCGCCGAGCACCGCGACCAGCGCCGCGGCGATCACTGCTCGGCCTTCTTCGCGGCAGGGCGGGTGGCGGCTTTGCCGGTCACCTTCAGATCGTCGAACCGGCAGGCGAGGTCGCGGCAGCCCAGCGCGATCTTCCCCACCTGGCCGGCGAGGCCGGGCAGCACCTTGTGGACGAAGCGCTGCCCGTTGACGTAGCCCTCGACGTCCACCGCGCCCGCCTTGGCCCTGGTCAGCTTCAGCTTGAGGCGGAACTTCCCCAGCGGGACGTGGGTCTCGTCCTCGACCATGTCCTCGAGATCATGGGAGCTGGTGCCGGAGATCTCCGAGCCGTCGGCGAAGTAGCGCCACACCATGTGGATCCCGTGCTCGGGGATCGCGAAGATGCTCACCTGGAGGTCCTTGATCCGGAAGGCGAGCTCTCCGAACTTCTGCTGCTCGGCGGCCAGCGGCGGGAACTCCGGGGGCAGCGGGTCGAGTTGGACCTCGACCTCGGCGGAGAAGTCGTCGGCCGAGAAGTAGCGGTGGCCGATGTACGCGCGCGGCACCAGGCGCGGGTGCTCGGCGAGATCCGTCGGGCCGCCCCACTGCACCGCGCTCAGCGTGCCGCCTTCGAGCTTCCACTGGCCGCAGTGGATGTTGATCTCCTCGCCCCCGTTCTCGCCGGTGGGGTTGGGGTGGAAATCGAGCTCGAAGCCATTGGGGGTCTCGGTCGCCTGCGAGTACAGCTCGCTGTCGGCGTCGGAGTAGCCCTGCGGGCCGGTGCGGGGCGCCGGCTTGCTCGGGTCGGAGCCGTTGGCGCTGAGCACCTTCACCGAGACGGCGATCAGCGCCAGCGTCCCCAACACCATCAAGCCGACCTTGAAGCCGGACCAGGTGCGGTCGACCACCGAGGGAGCCGAGAGCCGCGCCGCGGAGATCGCCGTCGGACCGGCGGGAGAGGTGTCGGCCCCGGTCTGCGGCGGCAGGGGGGCGATGCCGCTGTTGACGATCGCCTCGAACTGGTCGGCGAGCAGCGACGCGCGGGCCGGGCGGGCCTCGGGATCGCTCTCGAGCATCGAGGCGACCAGCGGGTCGACGCGGGGATCCAGGCCTCTGACCCGTTCGGAGGGCAGCTTGAAGCGCCCCATCGGCAGCTCGGCGGTGAGCAGCTCGTAGAGCATCACTCCCAGAGAGTAGATGTCGGCCCGGTGGTCGACGTGCTTCGCGTCGCGCCGCTGCTCCGGGGCCATGTAGTTGACGGTGCCCATCGCGACCGCGGTGGCGGTGAGCGCGAGATCCTTGTGGCTGCCGCGCATCCCCGCGAGGCCGAAGTCGGCCACCTTCACGTGGCCCCGTTCGTCGAGGAGGATGTTCTCCGGCTTCAGATCCCGGTGGACGATCTTCTGCTCATGGGCGTAGTCGATCGCCCGGGCCACCGCCGCGGCGATCTTCAGGCTCTCGGCCGGCGGAGGACGGCCGCTGTTCATCAGGTCGCGCAGCGTCTTGCCGACCACCAGCTCCATCGCGAAGAA
>JAYVRT010000380.1:0-1948 GCA_043776025.1 Archangiaceae bacterium
CGACGCCGCCGGCGAGGCCTACGACAAGGTCGCCAAGGTGCTCGGGCTGCCGTACCCGGGCGGCCCGATGATCGACGAGCTGGCGCAGACCGGGGACCCGAAGGCGATCCGGTTCCCCCGCGCGCTGCCAGGCGCCGAGGTCTACGACTGGAGCTTCTCTGGGCTGAAGACCGCGGTGCTCAACCATGTGCGTGAGCACGGCGCGCCGGCCGGCCAGGCGCTGGCCGACGTCTGCGCCTCATTTCAAGAAGCGGTGGCCGACGTGCTGACGCGCAAGGTGTTCGCCGCGGCGAAGAAGTACCGCGCGAAGACGCTGGTGGTCTGCGGTGGCGTCGCCGCCAACTCCCGGCTGCGCGCGCTCGCCCAAGAGCGCGCCGTCGAGGCGGGGGTGCGGCTGTGCCTGCCGCCCAAGCGCCTGTGCACCGACAACGGCGCGATGATCGCGGTCGCCGGCTATGAGGCGCTGCAGCGTGGCGCCCGCGCGGACTTCAGCCTCAACTCGGATCCCTCATGGCGCCTGTGAACCCCGACTCTCCCGCGGAGCTGCTGCGCCGCCACGGCCTGAAGCCGAAGCACAGCTGGGGACAGAACTTCCTCGGAGACGAGCACGCCCTGCAGCGGATCGCCGAGGCCTGCGGGCTGTCCGCCGGCCAGACGGTGGTCGAGCTCGGGCCGGGCCTGGGGCACTTGACGCGGGCGCTGCTCGCGACCGGCGCGAACGTGGTGGCGGTCGAGCGGGATCGCGACATGGTGCGGGTGCTCGACGGGCTGAAGCTCCCCGGCTTGACGGTGGTCGCCGGCAACGCCGCCGAGATCGACTTCGCCAAGACCGCCGGCGTCGACCCGGTGGTGGTGGTGGGGAACCTGCCCTACCACCTGTCGAGCTCGATCCTCTTCGAGGTGCTCGACCAGGCGGACCACGTCTCGCGCGCCGTCTTCACCCTGCAGCTCGAGGTCGTCACCCGCCTCGCCGCCGCGCCCGGCGGCCGGGACTACGGGCTGCTCTCGGTGCTGCTCGGGCTGCGCTACGAGGTCGAGCTCGTCTTCCAGGTCGGCAGAAACCTGTTCCACCCGCCCCCCAACGTCGACTCCGCGGTGGTGCGACTGACCCGGCGTGCAAAGCCGGCGGCGGAAGTGACCGACGAAGCGCGGTTCCGGATGCTGGTGAAGGCCGGGTTCGCCCACCGGCGGAAGACGCTGCTCAACTCACTCAAGGGCGACCTGAAGCTGCGGGAGCTGGATCTCGCCGGGGCGCTGCAGCGGGCGGGCATCGACGGGATCCGCCGCGCGGAGACATTATCGGTCGCCGAGTTCGCCGCGCTCGAGCGGGCGCTGTAGCCGCGGCTGCCCGAGGCGCTTAGAAGATGTGCCCGAAGTTGAGGTAGATGCCCCAGTCTTCCGGGCTGACGCCGACGTCGAGCATCAGGATCGTCGCCTGGTTCCAGGAGATGCGCAGGCCGCTGCCGGCGCTGTACTTCCACTTGTTGAGGGAGATGCGCTCGACGCGGTCGAAGACGCTGCCTGAGTCGAAGAACGGCGCGAGGATCAGCCCCAGTTCCTGCGAGAGCACCTTGAAGCGGACGAAGGTCCACCGCAGCTCGAGGTTGGTCCACAGCATCTGCTTGCCGACGAAGCGCATCGCGCGAAAGCCCCTCAAGGTGCGGTTGCCGCCGATGCCGAGGGTGAAGGTCTCCTGGTACGGAATCAGCGGCTCGGAGAAGACCGGCACGCCTTCCGTCTGCAGCTGGATGCTGAAGCGGCCGGCGAGCACCAGGTCGGCGATCTCAGGGAACGGGCTGTAGTACCCGCGCAGCACGCCAAGGAAGCGCACGTACTCGAACTGGCTGCCCAGCCCGCGCGTCGCCGCCTGGAGCGTCGCCTCGGCGAAGACGCCGCTGTTCGGGTCCGGCTCGTAGTCCCGGGTGTCGTAGGAGACGCCGAGCTCGGC
>JAYVRT010000381.1:0-6257 GCA_043776025.1 Archangiaceae bacterium
GGCGAGCCTCGACCGCAACAGCATCCTCGGCGAGTCGGGGGAAATCTACGCCTCGCAGGACAGCCTCTACGTCGCCACTCGGCACTGGTGGTGGTGGCCGTCTCCCGGTCAGCGCGACACCACCTACGTCCACAAGTTCGACATCAGCCGGCCGGACCAGGCCCGCTACGTCGCCTCGGGGACCATCGACGGCCACATCGTCGACCAGTTCTCGATGGACCAGAACGACCAGGGCTACTTCCGGATCGCGACCACCATCTCCACCCGCGTCCTCGACCCGATGCAGCCCAACAACTGGTGGGGCCGGCTCGAGACCACCAACCGCATCAGCGTCACCCAGGAGAAGGAAGGCCGGCTGGTCACCATCGGACGCAGCGAGGAGATCGCCCCGGGTGAGAGCATCATGTCCACCCGCTTCGCCGGCGACGCCGCCTACGTCGTCACCTTCAAGCAGGTCGACCCGCTGTTCACCTTCAACCTCAAGGACCCGACGAAGCCTCAGAAGGTCGGCGAGCTGAAGGTCCCCGGGTTCTCCAGCTACATCCACCCGATCGACGCTACCCACCTGCTCACCATCGGGACCTTCATCCCCGAGAACAACACCGACTGGCGCGCGCGGGCGCTGCAGCTTTCAATCTTCGACGTGTCGGACCTCGCCAACCCGAAGCAGACCTTCACCCAGCTGGTCGGCACCGCCTACAGCTGGAGCGAGGCCCAGTACGAGCACAAGGCGTTCAACTACTTCCCGGCGAAGAAGCTGCTCGCGATTCCGTTCTCCGACTGGAGCTACAGCTACCAGACCAGCGACCAGTACTGGTCGAGCTTCATCTCCGACCTGCGCGTCTTTGAAGTCGACACCCAGAAGGGCTTCACCCCCAAGGGCGCGGTCTCGATGAAGGACCTCTACCAGGTGAGCCAGTACTACAACTGGACCTACTACTGGACCCCGCAGGTGCGCCGCAGCGTGATGGCCGACGACTTCGTCTATTCCATCTCCGACGCCGGCCTTCGGGTGGCGAACATCGCCAACTTGAGCGTCCCGATCGCCACCGCCTACTTCGACAAGTACGTCGAGCAGTACTGACTTCTCTCACTGCAGCTCGGCCCTGAAGTGAGGAAAGGCTGGATGGGGCATGGTGCTCCATCCGGCCTTGTTTTTTTGTGAGAGGCTGCCTGTGCCCATGTTGCCGGCGGACCTCGCGCTCAACCATTCCCAGCTGTTCCTCACCCGGGTGTTGGCGGGGAAGAAGCGGGTCCTCGAGGTCGGCTGCGGCAACGGGCAGCTGTCCTGGCGGCTGGCGCACCTGGGGCTGCAGGTGGTCGGGCTGGACATCGCGCTGCCCCGGCAGCGGCCGACCCACCCGCGGCTGCGCTTCGAGAAGGGCGACTTCTACAAGTTTAAGGACGAGCCGTTCGACGCGGTGCTCTTCACCTCGTCGCTCCACCACCTCCACCCGCTCGAGGGGGCGTTGCGGCGGGCGCGGAACCTGCTGCTGCCCACGGGGCTGGTGGTCCTCGACGAGTTCGACCGCCTCGCGGCCGATGAGGACACCGCGCGCTGGTACTACGAGGCGGGCGGCCTGCTCACCCAGGCGGGCGTCTTCAAGGCGGAGCGCGAGCACCCTGGGCATCGGCCGCACGGAACGCATGGCGGCCACGCAGGCCACGGCAGCCACGCAGGCCACGGGCGCCCCAGCGGGGCTGAAGACCCGCTGGCTCGCTGGCAGCGTGAGCACCAGCACCTGCCCGAGCTTCACACCGGGAGGACGATGCTCGACGGCCTGCGGAAGGTCGGCGAGTTGATTGAGGTGACGCGGGTGGCCTACCTCTTCCGTTCGCTCTGTGTCCGGCTCGGCGAGGCGCCGCGGGGGTTGAACGTGGCGGAGTTTCTTCTCCAGGCGGAGGAGCAACGGATCCGCGGCGGCAGCCTGCGCGCCGTCGGGCTGCGCGCGGTCTGCCGCGTCGAGTAGCCGCTATTCGCGGGCGACGACCGAGCCGAAGAAGATGCCGGGGTGGACCCGGTTGACCCCACCGTCGGCGATCCGGCTCCAGCCAGCGTCTCCGCCCAGTTCCCAGACGTCGTCGAAGGGCGTGATGTCGCCGAGGAACTGGTCGTAGGCGAACCCGCCGAAGAGGAAGCGCCGCTGCCCGGCGCTGGTGGTCAGCGCGTAGGCGCGACCCTCGGGCACGTTGGCTGGCTGCGACTGGGTCCACGCCTGGGCCGTGCCCCCGTCGACGTCGTCGAGGGTGAACAGGTCGAAGTACGGGGTGAGCATCTCGTCGGCCCCGCCCCAGACCTGCAGGGGGTGGGCGGTGCCGAGAAAGCCGGCGGTGATGCGGGGCGAGGGGCCATCGGGCGCGGTGAGCACGCTCCAGGCGCCGCCGTCGGTGGAGGAGAGGTCGAAGGCCCAGAAGCCGCCGAGCGCCTGGCTGTTGCCATCGATGCCCAGCCCGACGAGCGCCCGCTGCTTCGGTGCGTCCCACACCATCGCCGCGCCGCCCCGGGGCGACGGAGCGCCTTCGTCGAGCCGCTGGGACCAGGCGAGGGTGGCCACGTCGAGCACCCAGACGTCGTTGAGCGCGTTCCCGATGTTGTCGTTGCCGCCGAAGAGAATCAGCGTGCGGCTCGCGGTGTCGAACGCCACGCCGGGCGCGTTGCGCGTCGGGGGAGGGCCGCCAGTGGGGCTCAGCTTCTTCCACACCGGCTTGGCTCCGCCGTAGTCGAGCGACCAGAGGCTGTTGTCGGCGGGCTGGTTGTTGGCGAGGGTGCCGCCGAAGACGAGCATCTGCTGCCCCGCGGAGTCCCAGGCCGCGGCGTGGCCGAAGCGCGCCGCGGGCACGTCGAGGCCGCCGTCGGCGGCGAGCGCGCTCACCGAGGCCCAGGCGCGGGTGTCGACGTTGAACGCGCTGACCTGGCCGCTGGGAATCGTCGACATCACGTTGATCAACCCGCCATAGAAGACGAGCTCAGGGGCGACGCACTTGCCCAGCTTGCAGTGCATCCCCGCGGCGCAGGCCATCCCGCAGGCGCTGCAGTTCTGGTCGCTGCTGGCGAGCACCGTCTCGCAGCCCGTCGCCGGGTTCATGTCGCAGTCTCCGAAGCCGACGTCGCAGCCCAGGACGTTGCAGCTGGCGGCGGCGCACTCGGGCGTGCCGTTGAGGATCTCGCACTTCTTCCCGCACAGCCCGCAGTGGGCGAGCGACACCTTGAGGTTGGTCTCGCACCCGTCCGCGGTGTTGAGGTTGCAGTCGCCGTAGCCGCTGGTGCAGCTGGTGCGCTCGCAGACATTGCGGTCGCAGACCTCGGTCGCGTTCGCCGAGGCGCAGGCGTGGCCGCACATTCCGCAGTGGGCCGTCGAGGTGGCGAGGGTCGTCTCGCAGCCATTCTTGGGGTTGCTGTCGCAGTCGCCGAAGCCGCTGCTGCAGGTGAGCGCGCAGACGCCCGCGGTGCAGCGAGACGCCGCGTTGGTGGTGCCGCAGGCGTTGCCGCAGGCCCCGCAGTGCAGGGTGCTGGTGTTGACGTCGACGCAGGCGCCGCTGCAGCACTTCTGCGGGGTGTTGCACCCCTGGTCGTTGCTGCACGGGCCGTTGTTGTTGCTCTTGCAGGAACCCAGCGTCAGCAGACCGAGGGCGAGGGTGAGGCGAAGCGGGTGGTTCACTTGAGTTTCCCCAGCGTGCCCTCGAGGCGGGCCACGGTCTTCTCGTTGCGTTGGCCGGCCGGCAAAGCCTTGGCGTAGGCGACGGCCTCGGTCAGTTGCTGCTTCTGGCCGGCGAGGTCTCCCTTCTTCGAGAGGATCGACGCCCGGGTCTCCATCACCCGCAGCTTCCGCGGCCCGTAGACCTTCTTCATCGCACGGTCGGTGGCGGCGAGCGCCTCGTCGAGCTTGCCCAGCTCGCGGTAGATGAGCGCCAGCCGCGCCGCCGGGTTGTAGTCGTCGGGCAGCTCGGCCTCTGACTTGAGCAGCGGGTCGACCATCTTCTGCGCCTGCCCGGAGGCGATCGCTGCTTCGACCCGGTGGGGGTCGAACACCGCGCGCGCGGCTGGCGTCGGGGCCTTCGCCGCTTCGGACTCGAGGAAGGTCAGCCACTGCTTGCCGAGCGCGGCGCTGGCCTTCTTGTCGCCCTTGTCGTCGAGGTAGCCGACGAGCGTCTCGTACAGGCCGCTGCGGTCGTCGGCGAGGATGCCCTCGACCTCGAGCGCGTCCTGGGCCATGGCGAACAGCTGTTCGCCGGCGTCGGTGCGCCACGGTTCCTTGGCGTCGGCTTCCTGCTGGCACGACAGGCCGAGGTAGACGGCATTGACGTAGCTGGGGCCGCGGGGAAGCTTCGGCGCCTCGGCGAGCGCGACGTCGACGCACTGCTTGAGCGCCTGGGTCGAGCCGAGCGCGGTGAGCCAGGACTCGACGGCGCGGGCGCGGCGGGGGTGGTCGGGCTTCATCGACGCCACCGCCTGCTTGTAGGCCTCGGCCGACTCCGGGAGCTTCCGTTCGCCGTAGAGGCGGTCCGCCTGGGCGAGCTTCGCCTCGGCCGAGCCCTTGGCCTGGGCGGCCACCTTCACCGCTTTCTCGCCGTCGTCGAGCAGCTTGCCGAACTGGTCGACGTTGAGGCTGCCGAGCCACTTGAGCGCGACCGTCTCCTTCGTGGCGTCGACGATGAACAGGCTCGGCCAGACGTCGATTGGGTACTTCTGGAGGAAGGCGGCGTTCTTCTCCTTCTCGGTGTCGATCGAGAGGAAGACGTAGCGCTGGCCGTGCTTGAGCAGCTCCGGGCGGTTGAAGACGTGCTCCCGCATGAAGACGCAGGTGTGGCACCACGGGGCCCAGGCGTCGATGAAGAGCGGGACCTTGCCGGTGCGCGCCAGCGCCAGCGCCGCGGGGTAGTCGTCCTCGATGAAGCCGAGCCGTTTCTCAGCTGGCGCCGGCGTCGCCGCCGGGGCTGCCAGCAGCGCCAACACCACGAGCGCAGGGGTCATGCGCCCTTCCTACCCCAGAACCACGGCTCACTTCTTCTGCTGCGAGAGGAAGGTGAGAATCTTCGGGAGGAAGTCCGGGCCCAGCGGCTTGGCGACGAAGGCCTCGGCGCCGATCTCCAGCGCCATGTCCCGGAGCGTCGACGAGTCCTCTTCGGAGACGACCACCACCGGAATCTTGCGGGTGCCCAGGCCCGTCTTGAGCAGGCTGAGCAGCTCGAGCCCATCTTTCTGCTGAACGTCGAGGACGATCAGATCCGGCTGCTCCTTGCGGGCGCGGGCGACGACCTTGCTGTTTGGGTCGGCGAGGATGGTGACCTCGAGGCCTTCCCCGAGTGACGAGAGCGTCCTGGCGAGCTCCGGGTTGCCGTCCGACACGAGGATGAGCCGCTTCACATTCCCAAGCCTAAACGAAGTTTGAAAAATCGGGAGTTCGTTGCCGTCATACCCACAGGGCGCGCGCTACTCGTGTCCAGCAGGTGACGCTCGCCCCGAGGCTGGCCACCATCGGCAGCTCGCCGTCGCGGTCGATCCGCTCGGCGCCAGAGAGCGTTTGGAGCGAAATCGTCTCCCACAGCCGCACCCGCTTCAGCCCGGCGTGGTGCGCCTGCGCCTGGGCCGCCGCGAGCACCGGCTGGGCGGCGGCGGCGGTCGCGGCGTCGAGCCAGAGCACCAGCAACTCATCGTCCTTGTAGTTGGCGTGCCACCAGGCCGAGGCCTCGCCGGTGTGGGCGCCCAGGTGCTGCAGCGGCGCGCGGGAGAGGAAGCGGCTGTAGATTCGACTGCGCTCGAAGTGCCAGTCGAGCTGGGCTGCGGAGGGGTGGAGCACCAAATGACCCTCGGGCCCGGCCGCCACCCGCGGTGCGGACGCGGCGTCATGCCACTGAAACCCGGTGGCGGCAGGAATCGGCGGCAGCACCCAGTCCGCTCCGGCGTAGGCGCGGTAGCCGCTCTTCTCGTAGATGGGGGCGCCGACGTCGGAGAAGAGCACCGTCGCCTGCGCCCCAGGCTCCTGCTTCAGCCGCTCGACCAACAGCGCCATCAGGTTTGCCGCGTGACCTTTGCCCCGCAGCGCTGGCTCGGTGAACACCGAGGCCACGGCAAAGGCGCTGCCGGCCGCTGCGCCCAGCGTGCTGTCATTGCGAAACGTCTCGCAGGAGCACAGCACCTGCTCCCCTTCGACGAGGAACCAGGTGACCATCCCCGCCGCGGTCCAGGGGTGCGCGCGCAGCAGCTCTTCGCGCTCGAGGTACTGGGGCAGGGTGAGCCGCCCGCCCCACTCGGCGTA